>JBJESH010000032.1:4954-6230 GCA_051882695.1 Oscillospiraceae bacterium
AACCAGTACACAAACGCTCATGACATGGCGCTTATAGCAAAGTATGCTGTTGACAACTACCCCAAATTCGTTGAGATCGCCACTACGACCGAGTACACACTTCATGGCACAAACTACCATGAGGAGGGTTGGACTACCATTCATCACACAAACGCCATGACCCTGAAGGGCGAATTTTATTACGAACCTGCAAGAGGACTGAAAACCGGTACTCTTGACGAATCGGGAAGAAACCTTGTTTCAATGGCAAGCCGCGACGGAAACAATTATCTGCTGGTTACAATGGGCGCACCAATGTATGACGCCGACGGCAACAAAGCCTATGACCAGTACACCGACCAGGAAAATATTTATGAATGGGCATTCAACACGTTCTCATACGAAAAGCTTCTCAGCAGCAACGATGAAATAACGGAAATACCCGTCAAACTTGGAGACAATGCCGAACACGTTCTGCTTGTCCCCGCCGAAGATTTCTATGCGCTGTGGCCAAACACCCTTGATTCTGCAAATCTGAAAAAGCAGATAGATACCAAAGGGTATGTTGACTCTGACGGTTCTGTAACAGCTCCTGTTGAAAAGGGACAGGTCATGGGTACATACACTCTGTCGCTTTCCGGCGAGACTCTATGTACCGTCGATCTTGTTGCAAAGGACAGCGTTGAACTTTCCCAGCTTGAATATAATATTATGAAAGCCAAAGCGTTTGTCGGCTCGTTCTGGTTCAAGCTCGCAGTAGCAGTAGCTGTATTCCTCATTGTCGCTTATATCGTGATATATGTTCTTGCAACCAAAAAGCGCAAGCGCAGAATGAAAAGAGTTTCTTCAAAAGGAAAACGCAGGCTCTGATATTGACAAAAATACTTCGTTATGGTAAAATTAAGATAATAATGCATAATTATTGCAATGCAGATGTTCAGCAAAGATGGCAGCCGCTTATTGTATGGTGCTGCCTTAATATACTATTTTTGGGAGGCTCTTTGTATGTCTAATGAAAACAGCCGTAAAAAGCTTTGTGTTTCCAGTCTTGTGCTTGGCGTTGTGGGACTTGTTTTCTCGTTTCTTCTCCCCGTTGTTTCTTATGCCTGTGCGATACCGGGACTTGTTCTTGGAATTAGATGCCGCAAAAAAAATTACAGGACTTCGGCAGGCATTTCTTTAAACATTGTTGCGCTTGCACTGGCGCTTATCAATTCCGTTCTCGGTATTGTTATGACTATCAAAATGTTTTTTTCCGGCAATAATAACGAGGAATAAATTACTGTCTGAGGCATAC
>JBJESH010000033.1:0-6207 GCA_051882695.1 Oscillospiraceae bacterium
AGGTGCTTGCAGTTATGCCGAACGGCAAAACGGGCGCACCCTGCGGAGCATGCCGTGAGCTTATGGTTCAGCTTATGCCTGAAAAATATAAGGATATTGAAATCATGCTCGACTATGAAACCGAAAAAACAATAACATTAGGTCAGCTTACGCCTGAATGGTGGATATAGACCATATTAGCATGATATTCCACAAACGCAAAAGCACTTAAATGTTTTCGATTTAGATGATATTACGAAATAAAAAAGTTCAAACATTTGTCCAAAAATATTATTGTATTATTGTGCATTGCGCCCTATAATAAGTAGGCTGTTGAATGATTCTTATATCAGCATACTTATGAAAGCGAGGTAATGTTATGACCGCGTCAAAAGATTTGACAAGGGGCAAACCAATGAGTCTTATTCTCGGTTTTGGAATTCCCCTTCTTTTCGGTTTTCTTTTTCAGCAGTTTTACAACGTTGCCGACACAGCGATTGTAGGACGTTTTCTCGGAAGCAACGCGCTTGCCGCAGTCGGAAGCACGGGCGCGGTAAACTTTCTCATAATCGGTTTTGTCATGGGTATTTGCAACGGATTTGCAATACCTGTTGCTCAGATGTTCGGTGCAAATGACTGGAAACAGCTCAGAAAATACGTTACAAATTCGCTTTGGCTTTGCATTGCCTTTGCAGTAGTTATTACCGCTGTTACCCTGATTTTCTGCACGCAGATATTACAGCTTATGAACACTCAGGCTGACACTTTTGAACGTGCATATATCTATATTTTCACCATTTTTGCAGGTATTCCCGCATACTTTCTTTACAACATGACTGCAGGTATTCTGCGTTCGCTTGGCGACAGCAAAACGCCTGTAAGCTGGCTTATTATCGCTTCAATAATAAATATAATCCTCGATATTCTGTTTATTTTCTGCTTTAAGCTGGACGTTTTCGGAGCTGCGCTTGCTACGGTCATAGCTCAGTTCATTTCGGGATTCGGCTGTCTTTTCAGGGTATGCCGAGGATTTGCTGTTCTGAAAATGGACAAGGATGACTGGAGCTTCAGCATAAAGCACGTCGGTACGCTTTGCGCTATGGGTCTGCCTATGGGACTTCAGTACTCAATTACTGCAATCGGAAGCGTTATTTTGCAGACTGCCGTAAACAATCTGGGTACTATGTATGTTGCAGCAGTTACCGCAGCAAACAAGCTTTCAATGTTCATGTGCTGTCCGTTTGACGCAATGGGTTCAACTATGGCAACATATGCAGGTCAGAATGTCGGCGCACAGAAGTGGGACCGTCTTAACAAGGGACTTGGCGCCTGCGTTATTCTCGGAGCGATATACGCTGCTGCGGCTTTTCTGCTGCTGTTCTTCACGGGAGATTATCTCGCTATGATTTTCCTCGACGAAAAAAGCAGATATCTGCTTCCGTTGGTAAAACAGTTCCTTACCACACTTTCTGCATTTTATTTTCCGGTTGCGCTGGTAAATATCTTTCGTTTCTTTATTCAGGGCATGGGATTTTCACCGATCGCTACATTTGCCGGCGTACTCGAAATGATAGGCAGATGCACAATAGCCTACCTTGTTGGGATTTACGGATTTTCCGCTGCCTGTTTTGCTTCGCCTGCCGCATGGGTTTTAGCGGACGCTTTTCTCATTCCTGCATATTTTATCTGCAAAAGACGTCTTTTGAAAAAGTACAGCTCTGCTGCACAGACTGCCGCTGAAGGCGCATAACATTAAGCCGCTGTTCCTTATTATAATTTGGAACAGCGGCTTTGTTCATGTATTATTCCCAATTCTTCCAGACATCGGGACAATACCCGACAGTCGCCTGTTTGCCGTTGCGGACAATAGGCGTTTTGTACAGCTTGGGACACTCCGCAAGCTTGTCGGCTTTAGCATCGTCAAGGAGATATTTTATATTGCAGTAATCCTTGCTTTTTTCGTCGATAAGCTTTTCGATGCCGCCCACAGCCTTGCACACGCTGTCAAGCTCACCCTTGCTCAGACCCTTTGAAAGGATATCCACCGACTGGAACTTTACGCCGCGCTCTTTGAAATAGCGCTCGGCTTTTTTTGTATCAAAGCATTTTGATTTTCCGAAGATTTGTATGTTCAATATTGCACCTGCTTTCTTAGCTATTCGTCGGCTGAATCTACATTAAGTGACATCCGCTAATTTCGTTGTCTCACTCATTATTACCTCACATTTTAATCATTTATTTGTTAAAAATAATACTATTAATCATCACGGTACGCTTTCAAATCAAAAAGACTATAAGTAAAAAACGAGATAATTTCCTCGTCCGTTGAAGTTAGTATTATCTTTTCTTCCGGATATTTAGGATTAAAGATGTTATAAATATATTTAAACTTAGCTATATCTTCTTTATTAAATATCTTAACGCCCAATGCCTCTGTTGTACGCTTAAAATCAGTTTCCTGATATATACCATTTATAACAAACAGCCGTTTATTTACAACCATAGACCTTATCTGGACAGCAAAAACTATCTTATCGTTTCCGTCATCATAACAACAAGCCTTTCCTACCAACTTGTCATTATACATTAGCGACATTTCATAGTAACTTGTTTTTTCCCCATTTACAGTTATATACCCATCATCGACTGTTTTTAGCTCTCCGCACTCAAATTTATCCGAAATATCTTCCAGTTTGCAAGGAAGCGAAAACGATTCGCCACAAAGAAACATGACTTCGCTTAATTGTTCGTGCGTCCACCCATCTTCAGGCGGTTCGATAGTTTTCATTTCATTGGCTTGCTCGACAACTGCCAAAACTTGCGTATCCTGCCCCGTTTCGCCCGATTGACAAGCCGACAGGCTCAGCATAACGGCAAACGCCGCAAATAAGCTTAAAAGTTTCTTTTTCATGATTTGTCCCCCTTGATGATAACTATTTTGATTGTGCTTTTGTCATCGCTTCATGCTCCTTAGCAAGCTCGCCCAGAAGCCATTCCACACTTTTGCTCTGATTGTGCGCCGTAACAACCGCTTTAAGAGGAATATCAAGTCCTGCCGCACGCATTGCTTTCAGAAGCAGGTCAAGGCGCTTGCCCGATATTCCCGAAAAAATAACGCACTCCCCTGCTGCGGCAGCAGCCGTGCTGTTTGAAACAAATCCGCTGTACCCTGCAAGAAATCCGAGATCTTCTCCTGCTTTGTCAAGCGGTATCTCTATATGCTTCATATTCAGTGAAGCCGCCGCTTTTTCAAGGGCTTCCTTTTTGTCTCCGATATTATATGACAGCACCGTTTCGGGAATTGTGGGAATTATTCTTGCTTTCATAGCGCACCTCCGTTAACTTTGATAACAGTATACCACAAATCCTTGTGCGAGTCAAATATCCGTTTGAAAATTGTTACAGTTTTTCTACGCTTGCGAGTGTTTCCGAAAAGATACGTATCTTTTCCACGCTTGCGAGCTTTCAGTCCAAAAGTCATACAGTTTTCGGTTTGGATAGGGGTATATAGGCATTATGCTTGATACTATCGGCATTCTGAAAAGTTCTATATTTTCATATTTTTCAAAAATATCATTTCTGGGTTTTAGGGGGTAGACAGCTCCTAACAAGCCGTCAGCGGAGCTTGACGGGAAAAGGTGTACCTTTTCTGCACTTGTGTGATATTCTGCCAACCTCTTTTTTCAACCTTTTTAATGCAATGTGTTTACAACTTGTTTGTGATCAGATTTTCGATTTTTTTGCCTACGCCTGTATCGGCGGTTTCTTGCAATTCTACTAAATAGCTTTTATGCAATTGCAAATTATTTCAATGACAAGAAATCTGACTGTAATCTTGTTTATGCATTTCTTCATTTCGGCACTTTTGCAATTCTGCAATCTCGCTCGGAAAGCTGATTTTGCAGATTGACATATTCTGAACTTTTATCCACGTTCCCAGAATTACAATTTTTTCATTTTCGCTGCTTGACTATATTTTGGCGTTGGAGTATAATGGAATAAATCGGGTAGATAAACTGCTCGACAAAATTGGAATTTGAATTTAACATTGATATCATCTGTTTAAAAGGAGACAATATGTTATGAATAAATGGGTTACAGAAGATTGGGAGTTTGAATTAACTGCTATTGATGGAAAAGCAGCCCATTGTAGGCTTGGTATAGAAAAAGGAGATAACTTCATTTTTTCATATGAATGCCCCGCTGGAATGTGCCCAAGAGTAATGACTGAGTTGTTTACATGGTGCGAAGTAATTCGATGTGGCGGTGACTTTACCTATAGAGGTGAGAAAGAAAAATATGAAATGGATTTGCCATGCCCTTGTAGATGCATAATGTTTCATCTTAAGGCGACTCCTATAAACAGAGATGAAAATGGAAAACCTCTGCCTAATAATCCAAGACCACAAGATTAAAAGGTGCTTTCAGTTCTTCAGATTCCAATATGTAAAACCGTTTGCTAAACTTGAATTTGAGGTGACAGTATGGCAAAAAGTGAGAGCAATCGCATAACCAGTTGTACTATTTTTTGGGAAAATACAGAAGATATATTAAGCGTTGTAACAAAAGTGCTTCAAACAGAAATTCATGTAAGACTTTATAATAGTGGGAATTTGATTGGTGGTAGAATATGGCCGATGTCTGAGCAACAGAAACAAGAGCTGTATAGCATTTTATATAAGTGCATTGAAGATTGGGATTGTGACGATTATACAGTTGATGAGTCCGATGGTAATCACTGGCAGTTTAAGATATGTACTCAAAGGAGTTGCCTCAGAACAGTTTGTGGTTCAATCAAGCCACCGCCACATGGCGTAGAGATTAAGAAGATACTCACTGGAATAATTGGCGAGGATAATTGCTATTTCTTTTAACTAGAAAGTTGTTATTTTTGCTCAAAGAACTCGATATATCCCAGGTTTACGCATACTATGTATTTAAAATATAAAGAGATCAAGGGCAATAAATTGACCCCCGGTATATACAAAAGTATGAGTGATGATGAAAAAGATACTTTAGCACAGGATATCGCTCTGTTTCTTAGAAAAATGCACTCTATCCCTTTGCCCGATATAGACGGATCAGAATTAAATTTAATTGATGATTACAGCAGTGATTATGACGCTTTAAGGGAAACAATCTATGATAAAATACCCGATAAGTCAAAAGAATATATAGATGATCTATATAAAAGGATCCTTAACAATGAACGTATCTCTCAATATGATAAAGCTCTGTGCCATAATGATTTAAGCTGTAATCATATCATAATTCAAAATAATAAAGCTGTTGGCATAATTGATTTCGGAGATGCTGCAATTACTGACAGAGATAAGGATTTT
Source organism: Oscillospiraceae bacterium (assembly GCA_051882695.1). Classification (GTDB taxonomy): domain Bacteria; phylum Bacillota; class Clostridia; order Oscillospirales; family Ruminococcaceae; genus RGIG8773. The sequence goes on from JBJESH010000033.1 coordinate 5,322, forward strand.
ATTTATCTGCTTGAGGATAGCAGTGAGGAAATTGGCAGAGATTTTGGAATATTATGATCATCCGAATATAGATATACCGATATTCAAAGCAGATCTGAATGATGAATATTACCCTATTGAGCAAATTTTAGGGGGACAAGCAATGGGTTTAGATGATATGTATAACAGAGGACTGAATAAAATAATAAACATTTGAATTGATGCTTAATGCTAAAAAATTATTAACGAATTGCACAATTTTGGAGCGACAAATCATCTATATTAAATATAAATGTTTAATGGAGGCGCCTTATGACAAACCGAATCATTACCGATATATCAGATTATATATTTGTATCCGATGAACCGCAGAAGGTTGATGCTATATTTCTGCCGGGTGGTTCACATCCCGAACAGCCAGAATATGCCGCAGAATTGTATCGTAAAGGTATGGCTGAATGGCTTGTTCCGTCAGGTGGGATAAGCGTTAAAGCTGACAAGTGGCATGGTGTCCGTTCCAAAGCAGACATTTATGACGGAGATTATCATTCCGACTGTGAATTCTTTACAGATGTTTTGGTAAAAAACGGTGTTCCGATAACAGCAATTATTGAAGAAAACAAATCGGGGCATACCCGTGATAACGCTTTTTTATCCCGTGAAACTGTTGACAAAAAAGGGATCGAGATAAAAACAGCTATAATTGTCTGTAAAGCCTTTCACGCCCGCCGCTGCCTGATGTTATATCAGATGGCTTTTCCAAATGTTGACATAAAGGTTTGTCCTATCCATTGCTACAACATTACCAAGGAGAATTGGTATAAAACCGAAAAAGGCACAGATCGTGTTCTTGGCGAGCTTGCACGATGCGGAAATCAGTTTGTTGGGGATATTAAGCATTATCTTG
>JBJESH010000034.1:0-6192 GCA_051882695.1 Oscillospiraceae bacterium
CCCTCGGCAATGGTTTCTATCTTCTTGGACTTGGCAATTCTTATAACCGCAGAAACGATCTCTCTGGATATTTCGTCCTCTTCAAGATACATTATAAATGAACGGTCAAGCTTCAGCAGGGTAATGGGAAGCACCTGAATATAGCTCAGGGACGAATAGCCTGTACCGAAATCGTCCATGGAAAGCTTGACTCCCAGATCCTTTATTTCCTCCATCTGCTTGATGGCGTTGTCGATGTCCTTCAGGGCAAGAGATTCGGTAAGCTCGACATCAAGCCACTGGGGAGCAAGACCTGTTTCTTCAAGCGCCTGCTGGATAGACTCCTTGACGTTGGTCTGGTAGAAATCCACGGCGGTAAGGTTTATGGATACAGTGACCGGCGGATAGCCCTTGTCCTGCCAAAGCTTGTTCTGGCGGCAGGCTTCGTGCAGTACGAAATCGCTGATCCTGGTTATCAGCAGTGAGCTTTCCGCAACGGGAATGAACTGGTTGGGCGGTACTATGGTGCCGTCCGGCTTTATCCAGCGGATAAGTGCTTCCATGCCCATAAGTGTGCCGTCCGAAAGGTTGATCTTAGGCTGATAATAAAGTACCAGCTCGTGATTTTTAAGGGCGCGGGAAAGCTCGGTCTCAATGGCGTTGCCTGCAAGGATCTTGTCGTGGACTTTATTGTCATACCGGATAATGTCGTTCTTTGTGCCGTCGGACATACTGAGTGAAAATTCCGCATGGTCGAGCACCTTTGCGAAATCGTCGCCGCCGTCGGACATTTTGCAGTAGCCTGCCGAGCAGGTCGCCGACTGGTTCATAAGTATTTCGCCGCAGACATCGTGGAGCCTGCTTTGTATCTTTCTGATGGTATTTACGGGAAGCTCCTCGTCGCCGTTGTCACGGATAAGCAATGCGAAGTTGTCGCCGCCGATCCTTGCGCCGAAGCCGCCCTTTGTAAGGGATTCCTTCACGATCTTTCCGAACTCTTTGAGCAGCTTGTTGCCGTTGATATAGCCGCAGGTATCGTTTACGATATGGAAATTGTCGATATCAAGAACTATTACCCAGTAATTCTGACCTGCCTCGGCACAGCACTCGAAGGTCTCCTGACCTATCTGCATGAATTTGTTTCTGTTGTATATCTGGGTGATATCGTCGATATAAGCCATTTTTTCAATAAGGCTGTCCTTTTCCTTATCCTTGGTGATATCGAGGATAGCTCCGCCTATATCCGCAAGCAGCTTGTTCTTGCCGGGGTTTATTTTATAGCGGAACTGGTACCAGTGGTAGGTATTGTCTGCCGAAAGCATACGGAACTCGGTATAATGTACTGTGCTGTTGTCTGCATTGTGGGTATTTTCCATAGCGCCTTCAAGGGCGTCGAATATCATAACATCCGAGGGGTGAAATCTTGCTCTGAGGACGCCTGCGGAGATATTTGAAGTGTTTATGCCCAGCATTGCTCCCAGCTGTTCCGAGATGAAGTAGGAGCTGCTGCCCGGTTCTTTAAGGAGCAGGCCTATCTCGGAAAGCTCCATTGAAAGGGTATAGCGGCTCTCGGACTCTGCCAGTTCCTTTGAATAGCGGATAAGGTCTTCCTTCATTCTGATGGTCTCGGAAAGGTCGAGGCCTATGGAAAGCATCAGGTAGCTTGTGCGCTTTTTGTATGTTGTTATGCTGACGATGGAGGTGTTCCATACTGTACAGACCTTTGCGCCGCCCTTTGCTGTAACGTAGAATTCTTCGTCACGGTTGTTGACGACCGCCTGAAGGCTTGGAGCAAAGGCGTCCGCCGGCAGGACTTTTTTCAATGTTTTTATATCTGACAGGTCCTCGGAGGTATAGCCGATGGATTTGGTCAGCTCGTTGTTTACTTCAACGTAGCGGAAGTCGGCGTCCCAAAGGATCGCCATAGCGTTGATATTCTGCATGATACGGGATATATTTTCACGTTGTCTGAAAATACGTTCCTGTTCAAAATTGATAAGGCTCACGATAAGTATTGCCGCCGAGACTGCCGCAACGGCAGCAAAGCAGATCATGATAACGCTTGTATATGCAGGGAGCCTGAGCGCAACATTGAGAACAGTCAGAGCTGCCGCGATATAGGCTGCGGCAATAATTATCCATTTGGTAAAGCGTCTGCGCATAACGGTCCCTTCCTTTCTGAAATATTTATCCAATGGTAAAGCGCCCTTTTAAGGACGCCTTGAAATGTTTGCAGGAAAATTCTACTATAATTACAATTACATTATACAAAATCAATGCATTTTTGTCAATATTTATAAGGTACAAACACCAAAAAACGTTTAAAATTTCACAAAGCCGTCACAATTAAATGTTAAAATAGATAAAGAAAAGTACATTTAAAAAGAGATTTTGACGAATTTTATCCTATGCAAACGGAATGCGTTTACGGGAGACCGGAGCAAAAAGCACGCCCTATTAAATTTTGAAAGGACGATTTGAAATGCCGAAAATTCTTATTGTTGACGATGAAAAAATGATACGCAATGTTGTTAAGGAATATGCCGAGTTCGAGGGGTATGAGACTGCCGAGGCGGGAGACGGCATGGAGGCTGTTGAAATGTGCCGCAGGGAGGATTTCGACATCATTGTTATGGACATTATGATGCCGAGGCTGGACGGATATTCCGCTGTTAAGGAGATCCGCAAAACAAAGCAGATACCGGTCATCATGCTTTCCGCAAGAGGCGAGGAGTACGACAAGCTTTTCGGCTTTGAGATAGGCGTGGACGACTATGTGGTAAAGCCGTTTTCGCCCAAGGAGCTTCTTGCAAGGATAAAGGCTGTTCTCAAAAGGGGAAGCTCTGCCGGAACGGACGGCGACGCCAAGCTTGAAAAGATAAAATTTGAGGGGCTTGAGATAAACGTTGCCGGACGGGAGGTCACCATTGACGGCAAGCCTGCACAGCTTACGCCCAAGGAATACGACCTGCTGTTTTATCTTGTGCGCAACAAGGGCATTGCACTGTCGAGAGAAAAGCTGCTTGAAGAGGTATGGGGATACGACTTCTACGGCGACGACCGCACTGTTGACACTCACATAAAGATGCTTCGCAGCTCGCTGGGAGAATACCGCAAATTCATTGTGACCCTCAGGGGAATGGGTTACAAGTTCAACGCATGAAGCGGAAAGGATGCCCCGTGAAAAATAATCTGAAAACTATACGGAATACGGTGTGGATATACTTCACCATATTTATTGTCAGCATACTTGTCCTGCTGTGGTTCACCTTTGGTATCTCGCTTGAATCCACATATAAGCGGATGAAGACCCGTGACATTTTTGAGATAGCAAACTATATCCTCACAGACTGGAGCGAGGACGAGTTCACGGACGACAGCCTTGACCGTATCGCATATGACAACAATATGTGCATTCTTATTCAAGACGCTTACGGCAACAAGGTATATTCCTATGATATGATGGCAAGCAACTGCCTTATACACGGATTTTACGCTTCAGACCTATACAAATACCGTGCCAAGGCGCTTTCAAGTGCGACGGGTATTTACTATGCCGAGGTGAACAATCCGCGCTTCAACAACAATACCATGCTTTTTGTAATGGTTCTGGGCGACAAGACCGACCCAAGCGGATATATCTTTCTGAACACCTCTCTTGAACCGCTTGATTCCACAAAATCCATTATCAACAGTCAGATATTGTGGATAAGCGTTATGCTTCTTATACTGGGTCTGGGTATTTCCTATTTTCTTGCCAGACTTATTGAAACGCCTATTGTGCGTATTACGAAATCGGCGCAGAAAATGGGGCATGGGGATTATTCGGTAAAATTTGACGGCAGAGGCTACACCGAAACGGAGGCTCTTGCCGAGACTCTTAACTATGCCGCATCGGAGATATCCAAAGTTGACTCCCTGCGCCGTGACCTTATCGCAAATATTTCCCACGACCTTAGAACGCCGCTTACCATGGTAAAGGCTTATGCTGAAATGATAAGGGACCTTTCGGGCGACAACCCTGTTAAACGTCAGGAGCACGTTAATATCATTATTGAGGAAAGCGACCGCCTTGCTGCGCTGGTAAACGATATTCTCGACCTTTCAAAGCTGGAAAGCGGTTCGGCGGAGATAAACAAGACCACTTTCTCCATAACGAAAAAGATACACGAGATAATGGGACGGTATACGCTGCTTTCCGAGCAGAAGGGATATAATTTCTATGTCAGCGCTGATGACGATGATGATTTTGAGATAGAAGCGGACGTTATCAAGATAGAGCAGGTATTATACAACCTTATCAACAATGCGGTGAATTATACCGGCGAAAACAAGAATGTTTACATTACCCAGATAATCGTGGACGAGACTACTGCGAGAATTGAAATTACCGACACGGGCAAGGGCATTGAGCCGGAGCTTCTGCCGCTTATCTTCGACAGATACTACCGTGCCGAAAAGAGCAAGCGTGAGGTCATCGGCACGGGACTGGGACTTTCCATTGTAAAGCAGATACTTAAACAGCACAATTTCAAATTCGGAGTGCGCTCGGAGCTTGATGTGGGCAGCACCTTCTGGTTCGAGGTAAAGGGAAGAGCTGTACATGATGCCGAAAAGGGGGAGAATAAAAATGACTAAAAAAGAACGTGCGGCACTGGCGGTATCGGGTCTTGAGGAGATTTACCCCGACGCAAAATGCTCGCTGGTATACAGCAAGCCCTATGAGCTTATGATAGCGGGGCGGCTTTCGGCTCAATGCACAGATGCAAGGGTGAATATTGTTACCAAGACTCTTTTTGAGCGTTATCCCACTCTTGAAGCCTTTGCAGAGGCGGATATTGACGAGGTTGCGGAGATAATCAAGCCCTGCGGACTTTATAAAACCAAGGCGAAAAGCATTGTGGAGGCTTGCAGGCGGCTTCTTTACGATTTCGGCGGCGAGCTGCCGAAAACTATTGACGAGCTGACGACTCTTTCGGGAATAGGCAGGAAGACTGCAAACCTTATTATGGGGGACGTTCATCATCTTCCTGCTGTGGTCACAGACACCCACTGCATAAGAATTACCGGCAGGCTGGGACTTACGGCGGAGACCGACCCAAAAAAGGTGGAGCAGGATCTGCTGAAGCTGATACCGTCCGACAAGGGCAGCGATTTCTGTCACAGGCTTGTGATATTCGGCAGGGAATACTGCACGGCGAGAAATCCGAAATGCGGAGAGTGTCCGCTGAAAAAGCATCTTAACGGCTATGTATGCCGCAATACGGCGAAAAAAGAAAAGTAAAAACCGAAAGGAAGATCATCATGAGAGAAATAAACGTTGCCGAGATAGAAAACACCGTCCGCGACCTGTGCATACAGGCAAACAGATTTCTTCCAAAGTCGCTTGTGGACTGCATAGGCTGCTCGGTAAGCAAGGAAAAATCCCCTACGGGAAGGGAAGTGCTTTCCGACCTTATGCGGAATATTGAAGCTGCGGAAAGCGAAGAGCTTGCTGTTTGTCAGGACACGGGCATGGCTGTGATATTTCTTGATATCGGTCAGGAGGTACATTTCACGGGCGGTTCGCTGTACGAGGCGATAAACAGGGGTGTATCAAGAGGCTATACAGAGGGGTATCTTCGCTGTTCGATAGTTTCTGACCCTATTGAAAGAGTCAACACGGGTGACAACACTCCTGCGGTGATACATACCCGTATCGTTGACGGAGACAAGGTGTCGATAGACGTATGTCCCAAGGGTTTCGGCAGTGAAAATATGTCCAAGATGAAGATGTTTACTCCGTCGGCTACTGTTGAGGATATTGAAAATTTTGTTGTGGAGGTTATTTCTCAGGCGGGAAGCAATCCATGTCCGCCTATGGTAGTGGGTATCGGTATCGGCGGCGATTTTGAATATTGTGCTTATCTTGCGAAAAAGGCGCTTTGCCGTGATGTGGCTGTGAAAAATCCGAAGCAGCTTTATGCCGATATGGAGAAGAATATTCTTGAAAAGGCAAACAGGCTGGGTATAGGTCCTCAGGGCTTCGGCGGAACGACTACCGTTCTCAGCGCTGCTATAGAGCAGGCTCCAACGCATATTGCAGGACTTCCTGTTGCGGTGAACATTGGCTGTCACGTTACACGTCATGCGCACAAAATCATTTAATTAGCAAAATAAACGCAAGCGTTCGTTTCCGAGTTTTTTCGCTTTGCGAAAAAACATCGGAGAATA
>JBJESH010000035.1:0-6178 GCA_051882695.1 Oscillospiraceae bacterium
TGAAGATACCTTCAATTGTTATCGGACTTACCATAGTTGCATTCGGGACAAGCGCCCCTGAAGCCGCAGTAAGTATTATTGCGGGCATAAACGGTTCAAACGGAATTGCAGTAGGAAACGTTATCGGCTCGAATATGTTCAATCTTATGGTCGTTGTGGGAATAAGTGCAGCTATAAAGCCGATCTCTATAAAAGACCAGATAATTTCAAAGGATTATCCGTTCATGCTGCTTGCTACGGCTGCTCTTCTTGTAATGTCTTATGATGTTGTTATCGGCAGCGGAACAGAAAATGTGATCACACGCGGCGAAGCTATCATACTGCTCATGTTTATGGGAATTTTCCTTTATTATACTATTTCTTCTGCACTTCGTTCCAGAAAGGAACACATTGACAGCGATGATGACGAAAAGCCCAAGTATGGCATTGCCAAAAGTATAATTTTTACCATAGGCGGTCTTGCCGGAATTATCATAGGCGGTCAGTTAGTAGTTGACAGCGCAGAAAAAATCGCACTCGGCTTCGGTATGAGCGAGACTCTTGTGGGTCTGACCATCGTTGCGGTTGGAACGTCCCTGCCTGAGCTTGTTACAAGCATTGTTGCGGCTAAAAAGGGCGAAAGCGATATTGCCGTCGGAAATGTTGTAGGCTCGAATATTTTCAATCTGCTGTTCGTTCTTCCTGCCTCTGCTGCTATAACACCTATGAGTATCAGCAGTCAGAGCCTTACGGATCTGCTCATTCTTACGGCAGCTACTCTCGGAACCTACGGCTTCTGTGTTACAAAAAAACGTGTAAACAGGGCAGAGGGTATTATTCTTGCATCTGTTTATGCGATTTATCTTGCTTATGCAATTATCAGATGACCTTATCTGCATTTACTAATACGAAAGGTTGCTAAAAATATGTACAATCAGCCTGCAAGAGTTGCCGCTATACACGATTTATCGGGTATAGGCAGATGTTCTCTTTCGGTTATCCTTCCCACGCTTTCGGCTCAGGGAATACAGGTTTGTCCCGTTCCGACGGCTATTCTTTCCGCTCACACAGGAGGCTTCGGAGAGGTAGTTCTAAGAGATTTGACGGATTACATTTCTCCTGCCTTGGAGCATTACAAAAAGCTTGATTACAAATTTGACTGCATTTACAGCGGTTTTCTTGCTTCTATGGAACAGATCGACCACTGCCTGGAGTTTTTCGGCTATTACAAAAATGCTTTAAAGGTGGTTGACCCCGTTATGGCGGACCACGGTAAGCCGTATAAGACCTGCACTTCGGAGCTTCGCTCAAGAATGGGTGAGCTTGCCGCAATTGCCGATATTATTACCCCGAACATAACGGAAGCGGCAATGCTGCTTGGTGAAAATCCTTTTCAGCCTGATGTGACAATGCAGCAGATAAAAAGCTTTCTTGTAAGACTTTCAGAGCTTGGTCCCCGTATCGTTGTAATTACAAGTGTTTTTTCCGACGGAAAGGCTTACAATGTGGGTTACGACCGTGAACACAGCAAATTCTGGCGCATCCCGTTTAATCTTATCAATGCAAATTATCCGGGAACGGGGGACGTTTTTGCTTCGGTACTGACAGGCTCGATACTGCGCGGGGACAGTCTGCCGATAGCAATGAACAGAGCTACGGCTTTTCTTGAACGGGCTATCAAAACGACTTACAGCTATTCTACCGACACGCGCGAGGGTATTATGCTTGAAAACTGCCTTGATTTTCTCATTACAAACCCTACCCTGTGCGATTATGAACAAATGTAAGGGGCGATCAATATAAATAATCTTAATATTGTTCTTGTAGAGCCGCAGATCCCGCAGAATACCGGAAATATTTCCCGTACCTGCGCAGTTACCGGAGCAAGGCTTCACCTTGTCAGACCGCTTGGCTTTGAAGTTACGGACAAAAATCTGAAGCGTGCCGGACTTGACTACTGGAACGAGCTTGACATTACATACTATGACGATCTGGAAGATTTTTTCTCGAAAAACAGCGGTAATTTTTTCTTTTTTACAACAAAAGGAAAAAATACATACAGCAAGGTTTCATATCCTGACAACAGCTATCTTTTTTTCGGACGTGAGGATGCCGGACTTCCCGAGTCTCTTCTTGTGAAAAATCCCGATACCTGCCTCAGAATACCTATGAGACCTCGGCTGAGAAGCCTTAATCTTTCAAATTCCGTGGCTATTGCAGTATATGAAGTGCTGCGGCAATGGGATTTTCCCGAACTTGCCGCCGAGGGCAGGCTTACGCAGTATACATGGGATTAAGGTTTGACAAGTAATATTACAGAAAGGATTGATTTTATGAGTAAAATTAAGCTTATGACCGACTCTGCTTCGGATATTCCAAAGGATCTGGAGGCAAAATACGACATAAGGATACTTTGCTTTCCCATTACACTTGGTGAAAAGTCTTTTTATGACCGTGATTACGATTATGTAGAATATTACGATATGCTTATTAATTCCAAGGATTTTCCGACTCATGCGCAGATAACGGCATTTGAATTTGAGGAGATATACAAGGACTATTATGAACAGGGTTATACCGACCTGATTTACGTTGCTATAGCTTCGCTTGGTTCAAATACTTACAATAATGCTGTTATGGCGGCTGATACCTTCTATGAGAATAATCCCGAAGCAAAGGGCAAGTATAACATCCACGTTATTGATTCGGGAAATTACACGGGCGTTTACGGCTATCCGCTTATCCAGTCGGCAATCAAGATATCAAAGGGCGCTTCTGCAGAAGAGGTCATTGCATACATGAAGGACTGGCTTTCCTGCGCGGAAGTACACTTCGGCTGCTATACACTTGAATTTGTTAAGCGTTCCGGACGTGTCAGCACCGCTGCTGCTTTTGTGGGCGAAATGCTTGGACTCCGTCCTGTTATCAAGATCAAAGGCGGCATTTCCACTACCGATGCAAAGGTGAGGGGAGACAAGGCGATCATTCCCAAAATCGTGGAAATTACCGCTGACAGGATCATTCCGCAGACACCTTATTGCCTTGTTTACGCTTACGATGAATCTCAGGAGAAAGAGCTTGCCAAGGAGCTTACCAAAAAGCTTGGCTATCCGCCCGAAATGTCTTTCAGAATAGGCGGAGTTATCGCTGCAAATGCAGGTCCGAAGCTTGTAGGAGCTTTTTTCAAAGCCAAAGATTGATATAAAAATGATCCGACCGGAATTTTACAAAAATTCTTGTCGGATTTTTTATATTATGTCTTGAATGTTGGCTAAAAATCTGTTACAATTAATTGATATATTATTGAAAGGTAGTTTGATTATGATCTCAAAATTCACTAACCTTATTGATTTGAACGATATGCCTGTCAAATGGTGGAACGAAGTTATATCTCTCGGTGCAAAAATTGCCGATGATCCCTCCGCTTATGCGCATGAATGCGACGGAAAAATAATGGCTACGCTTTTTTATGAACCGTCTACACGCACGCAAATGTCCTTCCAGACTGCAATGCTGAAGCTTGGCGGCACTATTATAGGCTTTGACAATCCTGCAACGTCGTCTGTTGCAAAGGGAGAAAATCTCAAGGACACAACAAAGATCGTATCAAGCTATGCTGATATTATGGTAATGCGCCATCCTCTTGAGGGTTCTGCAAAGGCTGCTGCGCTTACTGCAGATTGTCCCGTAATAAACGCAGGAGACGGCGGACACCTGCACCCCACGCAGACTCTTACCGACCTGCTTACGCTCTCAAAAGAAAAGGGGAGACTTGACGATCTTACAATAGGATTGTGCGGCGACCTGAAAAACGGCAGAACTGTTCATTCGCTCTGCAAAGCGCTTTCCTGCTACAAAAATAATAAATTTATTCTCATCTCCACACCCGAGCTTCGCCTTCCGTTCTACATAAAAGACATTCTCAACGCTTCAAACAGCACTTTTGAAGAAGTAGATTCTATTGAAGAGGCTATCGGAAAGCTTGACGTACTCTATATGACAAGGATTCAGAGAGAGCGTTTCTCCTCTCCTGAAGAGTACGAAAAACAGAAGGACGTTTACAGACTGGACAGAGCCAAGATGCTGAAAGCACGAAATGATTTGTGCGTGCTTCATCCTCTTCCCCGTGTTGACGAAATAGCCGTCGAAGTTGACAGCGACCCAAGGGCACTTTACTTCAAACAGGCTAAATACGGAATGTATGTGAGAATGGCGCTTATCCTTACGATACTGAAAAATGAATACCCTACAACTCTGCTTACGGGAAAAGTTTCGGCAGGAAACGTCTGCACAAATCCCAACTGCATTACTCAGAAAGAAGCTTATCTTCCCAAAAGCTTCCGCGGAACGGGAGATACGCTTGAATGTGAATACTGCGACGAGCGTTTCCTTCAGAAGCATTGATTCAGTCAGACAAAAAGATAACTCCGTTTCCCTAAGAAAACGGAGTTATCAGATTTGTTACTGTATAATTAATTAGTCAACAATGAATTCCTTGATTTTAGCGAAGAAATCCGAAGCATCATCTGTGTGCGCTTCAAGCTTAATCGGCTTAGAGAGATCAAGGCTGAAAATACCCATGATGGACTTTGCGTCAACTGCATATCTTCCGGAAATAAGGTCAACATCGTAGTCACACTGTGAAACAACTGTCACAAATTTCTTGACATCGTTAATTGTACCTAACATTACTGTAGTCTTATTCATAATTTGTCCCTCCAAATAATGATAATTTTACCTTCTCGGTATGTATATAGAATAACAGCTTTTTTTCATTAAGTCAAGAGAATTTGCAAAACTTTTTTATTTATTGTATAATAATATTGATTTTCAAACTGATTAACCTGTTTTTGCTATGTCAGTTTGCACAAAATATTAACGAGGTTTTTATGAAGATTTACTTTTTAACCTTTGGCTGCAAGGTAAATTTATATGAGACGGAAAATATGAAACAGCTTTTTTCTGAAAGCGGTCACAGCGTTTGCAGCACTGAGAAAGAAGCCGACGCTTTTGTAATAAATTCATGTACTGTTACCGGTACGGGCGACAAGAAGCTTAAAAAGGAGATCAGACGCCTAAGAAGAAATTACCCTCAGTCTGTAATCATCCTGACCGGCTGTTTCCCTCAGGCATTTAAATCTGAAGCAGACGCGATAACCGAAGCGGATATTGTAACAGGCACAAAAAATCGTGCGGAGCTTCCAAAGCTTCTGGAGGATTACATTTCCCAAAAGCACCGTATCACAAGTGTATGTGAATACGGCAGAAACGAACAGTTTGAGCATATGTCCAACAAAAGCTTTGAAAACAATACCCGTGCTTTTGTGAAAATTCAGGACGGCTGCGGAATGTTCTGCACTTATTGTATTATACCTTATTCACGGGGAAATTTCCGTTCAAAGCCGCTTGAGGACATTATTTCCGAGGTTTCCGAGCTTGCAGAAGCAGGTTATCGGGAAGTTGTTCTTGTGGGAATCAACCTGTCATTTTACGGTGTTGATTTAGGAAAACGTCTTGCCGATGCAGTTGAAGCAGTATGCAGTATCGACGGTATTGAACGGGTACGTCTTGGTTCCATCGAACCCGAAACGATCACTTCGGGCGATATTGAAAGACTTGCAAAGCTGGAGAAGCTTTGTCCACAGTTCCATTTGTCGCTGCAAAGCGGCTGCGATAAAACTCTGAAAGCTATGAACAGGCGTTATCTTTCCGCAGATTATGAAAATATTGTAAATCTTTTGAGGGATAACTTCGAGGATTGTTCCATAACCACTGATATCATGGTGGGATTTCCCGGAGAAACGGACGAGGATTTCAGACAGTCTCTTGAATTTGCGGAAAAAATCGGATTTGCAAAAGCGCATATATTTCCTTATTCTCCCAGAAAAGGCACTCCTGCGGCTGAAATGGAAAATCAAGTTTCTGAGGCGGTCAAGCACAGACGCGCCGCACAAATGGCTGAAGCTATGGAAAAATGTCGTGTTAAATTTCTTGAAAGTCAGGTGGGGAAAGAATTTCCCGTACTTTTTGAGCGTGAAAAGGACGACGGTATCCATCACGGATATACGCCGAATTACACACAAGTAAAAATTTTAACAAAAAGTTCAGAGAAAAGTTTGCGTAATCGTCTTTTTTATGTTAAAATAATAAGGTTAGGAAATGATTGCTGTATCGGCGAAATTTTATCTTATACTATTTC
>JBJESH010000036.1:0-1548 GCA_051882695.1 Oscillospiraceae bacterium
ATAGGCGACTTCGTCGAGGTCAAAAATTCCACAGTCGGCGAAAAGACCGCAATTGCCCACCTTACATATGTGGGTGACAGCGACGTAGGCTCAAACGTAAACTTCGGCTGCGGAGTTGTAACAGTCAACTACAACGGAGCAAATAAGTTCCGCACAGTAATTGACGATAACGCCTTTATCGGCTGCAATACAAACCTTATCGCCCCCGTAAAGGTCGGCAAGGGAGCGTATACAGCAGCAGGCTCGACCATTACAAAGGACGTTCCCGACGGAGCGCTTGCCATAGAGCGCGGCGAGCTTCACTTCAAGGAAGGCTTCGCCGAAAAGCGCCTGAAAGGCCGCAATAAAAAATAAAACTCACTTGTGTTTGATTTTATTATAGCCGATCCAGCGCGGCTGGCGCTGGCGAGGATTTTTAAGGGCGAGCAGCCCTTAAATCGCTCGTCGCAACGAGCGAAATTCTTAACCCGGCGCCGCAGCGCCGCCTTAAAAGCGCTCTGCAAGGTTGAATTTTGCAGCGATAAGCTGCAAAAGAAGGACGCTCTGTAAGAGAGAGCGTCCTTAGAAGCGGCATCGCCGCTTAGAAATAATAAATATTTGAAATATGTTTTAAACCGCAAATTTTTGCATTTGAAATGCAATTATAATAAGTATAAATTTTGTAAAGGGGACTTTAAAAAATGAATCTGCACGGCAAGGATATCAAGATCTTCACCGCAAACTCCAATCCCAAGGTAGCAATGGAAATTGCACAGCAGCTTGGACTTCCGCTGGGACAGTCCGAGGTAGTGACCTTTTCCGACGGCGAGGTAAGCGTTTCCATCAAGGAAAGCGTAAGAGGCTCGGACGTTTTCGTAGTCCAGTCCACAAGCTCACCTGTAAACGACCACCTTATGGAGCTGCTCATCATGATCGACGCATTCAAAAGAGCTTCCGCAGGACGTATCACCGCAGTTATCCCGTACATGGGCTATGCCCGTCAGGACAGAAAGGCTAAGGCAAGAGATCCGATCTCCGCAAAGCTCGTAGCAGACCTCATCACAGCCGCAGGCGCAGACAGAGTCCTCTCCATGGATCTCCACTGTCCTCAGATACAGGGCTTCTTCGATATCCCCGTTGACCACCTGCTCGGCGTACCTATCCTCGCACCCTACTTCGTTGAAAAGTTCAAGGACAGCAAGGACGACGTTATGGTAGTATCTCCCGACCTTGGCTCGGTAACAAGAGCAAGAAACTTCGCACAGCGCCTCGGCGTACCCTTTGCTATCGTAGATAAGCGCCGCCAGAAAGCCAACGTATGCGAGGTAATGAACATCATCGGCGACGTAAGAGACAAGAGCGTTGTTCTCGTTGACGATATGATAGATACAGCAGGAACTCTCTGCAACGCCGCAAAGGCTATCATCGACATCGGCGGAGCAAAAGAGGTATACGCCTGCGCAACCCACGGCGTACTTTCCGGTCCTGCTATTGAAAGGATACAGAACAGCGTTATCAAGGAGCTTGTACTTCTCGATACTATCGCACTTCCCGAGGAAAAGAAGATCG
>JBJESH010000037.1:0-6129 GCA_051882695.1 Oscillospiraceae bacterium
CATGTTTCAGCGTATATGCTTAAAGTTGAGGAGGGCACTCCGCTTGCCGCCGATAAAGACCTGCTATCTAAAATACCCGATGATGATAATACTGCGGAAATGTATCTTGAAACAGTCCAAAAGCTGGAAGAAAGCGGTTTTGAACAGTATGAGATCTCAAACTTTGCCAAATCGGGTTTTGAATGCCGTCACAATTTGAAATACTGGCGCTGTGAGGAATACATCGGAATCGGTCCTGCGGCTCACAGCTTTATTGACGGAAAACGTTTCGCCTGCCCGAAAAATCTTTCCGAATTCATCGCTGAGGATGTGCAGAAAACGGTCGTTCTTGATAATGGCGGTTCTGCCGAAGAAAAAGCCATGCTTGCTCTGCGGCTTACCAAAGACGGACTTTCTCTTGCCGATTATCCCCAAGCTGAAAAGCCTGCGGAAATTCTCATAAAAAACGGACTTTTGAAAAAAGAAAAAGGCGCTCTAAAGCTTACGCCTGAGGGCTGCCTCGTTTCAAATGAAATTATCTGCCAATTGGTTTAGTTGTCTTACCGTGGTCTGCTGCGGACGATTTTTCTTGTTGCTTTATCGGCATACATCAAATCGTCAGACATTTTTATCATATCATCGACCTGCAAGCTGTAAGGCTTTTTGCAGGTTATACCTATGCTTGCGGCAACCTTATACGGCTTGCCGCTTGTTTTATTATAATTATCAATAAATCCGTAAAAATTCTTTTTAAAGCTTTCCGCATAATCTTTGCCGCTAACGATCACACCTGCGACAACAAATTCGTCTCCGCCGAAACGTGCGCATATTTCACCGTTGACCGAAGCACTTTCAAGCGCCTGCGCAACTACCTTTATTGCATTGTCGCCTTCGGAATGTCCATATGTATCATTTATCGGCTTGAGTCCGTCCAGATCGGCAGAAACAATGGTGATCTCAGCATTTTTAATTTTTGCCGCTTCTTCAAATTTAGGAGAAATAAGCTGGTAAAAACCGCGTCTGTTATAAAGCTCTGTAAGTGGGTCGTGAGTATAAAGCCTTTCCATAGCCTTATACATTCTTACATTGCCAAAACCGTTGCCATATGCTTCGGAGACTTGCTGAATACGCTCATAATAAAGAGGTTCAAGCGGAATTATCATACATAGATATCCAAGAGGAATATCAAGATAATGCAGAACTGAAAACACAACCGGAACATTCCATTCAAAATAATGCTTTTCAATTTCAGGAGCAATATCCTTTCTGTCAAAACGGATTATTTCGGTATTGTTTGACCCGTATGAGCCGTGATAGACCATGATCATCTCATCGGTAAACGGCTTATCAGAGGTACTGTCCATAACTCCGCTTTTGGGGTTAAGTGCATCAGAATTAAGACAGCAGTATGTATCGTTCAGTTCATCCTTATTGGTAAAATGCTCAACCATAAGCTCGGGTTCTTTTATGCTGCTTATAGTTGTCATAAGTCCGGTCATATCATAGCTTCTCTTCATATAGCCAACAAGCCTGCTATGCAGGTCGTTTATAATATCAGTAGCGTCCTCAGCCTTTTTATGTTTGCAGCCGCAGGACTGAGAAATCACCATTTCAAAGCCAATAACGACCTTTTCGGGTACTTTTTCTCCGTTTATTGCTTTGTCTATAAGTTCAATCGTACTTTTTGAAAGCTCCGATTCGCTGCTTCGGCAGGTAGTCAGTCTGGGAGAATGATATCGCTCGTCCTCGATACCGTCAAAGCCTGAAATAATAATATCATCGGGAACGGAATACCCTTTTTCCTGAAGGCATTTGCAGGCTGTCATAGCCATTACGTCATTGCTGCAAATAATTGCTTCCGGAAGTTCTTTTCCGTCCTCAAGAAATTTTTCCATGACAAGCCTCGTGGGATAATCCCAGAAGTTGCCGTATCCTACCCGTTCCGGGTCATAAGGTATTCCCTGCTCTTTCAGCACACGTTTATAGGCATCAAGACGCTCCTCTGAAAAATCGTTTCCCTCAAAGCCGGCAATAAAATTAACTTTAGTAAGCTTGTGGTCAACAATAATATGCCGCACTATTTTTTCAAAGCAGTCGCCATAGTCATAGCAGATATTTATACAGCCGTCCATAGGAGCGTCAACCGATACAACCGGTTTTCCTTTTTCAATTGCTTTATCTGCTATTTTGCGCGTCAAAGCTTTGTCTTTAAGCATCTCGGTAAAAATTATCACGCCGTCAACAGTATCATAATCAATTAAATCAAAAACGTATTTTTCACCGCAGTCATTGCTGTCATTCATATACAGATCTGTACACGTTTGATACACGAAAAGCTTGTAATTCTTTTCGCAGGCATATTCATTCAGCTTTTTTATATACCTGAACTGATCTGAATTGAACGCTTTAGGTATGCAGACTGCAATAACTTTTCTGCCTTTAAACATTATGATACCTCCAAATTGACGGCTCAGCGCCTTTAACAACCAAAACTGACTAACGGTCATTATAATTATTTTACCATATAGTGTCCGTTAAGTCAAATAAATTTACATAAAAATATGGAAAATTATCTGACATTCTGCACAATAAAATTCAGAAGCTTCCGCCTCCGCCTCCATGTGTGCTTCCGCTTGAGCTTGTATGAGTACTGCTGCCTCCGCCGCTGCTGCTTTCAATTTTTGCTGCAGTAACATTTCTGTACAAGAAAATATCTCTTGAATAATTGACATTCATGCTGCCTTTGGTTATGTAGCTGCGTGCGTTGACCTGACGTACTGCGGTTTTAAGCTGCGATTTCATAACCAAACATACAATAAGAGCCGCAATCAGACCTATTCCTGCGGAAACAAAAAACATTACAGCATAATTTTTCGGCTTATCGCCTATATCATATGGCTTGCCGTCCGTTTCGTATTTATTTATGTACTTGTCGGAAAGTGAAATAAAATCGCTGAATGCACCATAGTAATCGCCGCTGCCAAGTCCGTCAGCAACCGTTTCACCTATACGATCTATACCGTAATCGGTAAAAGCGCTTATACCTTTTCCCTTTGTGGAAATATGCCATTTTCTGTTACCCATGTCAACAAGAAGAAGCAAACCGCTTCCCTCGCTGTCATAGCCGTAACCGTTATAGTCGTAATAATCATCAGCAAAAGCTTCGGGAGATTTGCCTTCTGTAGAATTTACCGTGACTACTGCAATATCATAACCGTAATTATATTTTTCGATAATATCCATAATACTGCTTTCAAGGCGCTTTTCCTCGCTGTCTGAAAGCAGGTCTGCATTGTCTACGACCTTATCTGCGTTTTCCGCAAAAGCCGTTAAAGAAGTTAACGCTGCGCATATTATTACCGAAAGAAATACGGAAAATATTTTTTTAATTTTCATAATATAATCATGCTTCCAAGCAGAAGCGTACCTCCGTTCCATATAATTACAGCAATGCCTGAACTGCAAATGCCAAAGCAGTCACACCGGCAAAAACACCTGCAAAAAGCCCCCAGAACTTTCCCTTGTCGGTCGGTAAATTTCCCACGAATTTTCCTGTCTGACCGTTCATTGAAAAGCTGTACATTTCACCTTTGTATTTAGTATTAAGCATCCACACAGGCATAAGAGCATAGCGTATTTTTCCGCTTTTCAGCCGGATATTTGCCGCCTCAGGAATAACGGTATCATATCCGATAACCGTATTTCTAAATTCCTCCTGAGTGCTTTTTCTGATGCGTTCGTTTGCACGTTTCTCGCTTTCTTCTGCGTCAACGTCGTATTTGTCTGCCAGATATCCTGCCAGGTAAGCCGTATCAAACTGCGTACAATCACCGTAATTGTAAGGCTCTATAGCTTCAGAAAGCTCGTCTGGCATCTTGGTTGAACCGTCAACGGGAACCTTTTCAAAGCTTATGCTTCCGTTCCGAACTATAAGGAAATGCGATGTTTCTGTATACAGATATTCTCCCGCTTTCCACGTTCTGACCTTGGTTGCCTTATATCTGATATGAGCGTCGGCATCGCAGTCATAAAGCCAGAACGGAACATAAACACCCTTGATCTCTTCGATCCTGTTTTCGCTCAAAAAGCTTTTCGGAAGTAAAAATTTACCTTTCAGATAATTTGCAAGGGCGTTCTTTGCTCCGTTTTTGTCAATTTTAAACGGGATTATCAGATCGGGTTTAAGTCCGCCCTCAAACTGTCCCGTCATAACTATAGGATTATCGCAGTACGGGCATGCAGAGGCAGCGGTACTCTCATCTGCAACGATCTGACCTCCGCAGCTTTTGCAGGTATAGATCTTCATGCCATCCTGCTCTCCTGCGCTCCACTCAGAATCCGGAACATTCCACGAAAGGTCGTCTCCCACATCGTTTGAAGCTTCGCAGTATTCTTTAATAGCGTCAATTTCAAACTCAGTGTCGCAATAAGGACATTTCATATTCTGCGTATTAGTGTTGAATTCGATAGCACCGCCGCAGCACGGGCACTTATATTCAGTAAGAGCCGCCATAAAAAGCTCCTTTCTCACAAAAAGCGGCAGCGGCTATAGATTTAGCCTCTGCCGCATAATTTTACTTTATATCATTTTCATCGAAACGATCGCCGCATTCGGGACAGAATTTGGGAGGATTTTTCGGATCTTCCGGTTCCCATCCGCACTTATCACAGCGGTAAAGAGGTTCTCCCGCCGGCTTGGGTTTTCCGCATTCAGCGCAGAACTTACCCTTGTTTACTGTGCCGCAGGAACAGGTCCAACCATCGTTTGACGGTTTTGGATTTCCGCATTCAGAGCAGAATTTTGCCGTATTAACTGCACCGCATGAGCACTTCCAGCTATTTGCCGCAGGAGCTGCCTGCTGCTGTTGTACCTGCTGTGACTGTTGCTGTGATTGCTGAGCAGCCATTCCGAAAAGAGCCTGTGCATTAAGTCCGCCTGCCTGCTGAGCCATACCCATGCCCATAAATCCGGTCATAGCGCCTGCGCTGTTTTTAGCAGCAGCCTTCATAGCATCGCTCTGAGCACCTACCATTGTTGCGGCAGCCATTGACGGGTCACGCATTACAGCTGTGCGCTGAAGCTCCTTGATCATTTTTTCATCTTCCGGCGAGCAGCTTACGGAATTTACGCCGAATGAAGCAATTTTTATACCGCGAAGCTCAGTCCATTTCTTTGAAAGGACTTCGTTTAAAGCGTCGGCAATTTCAATAGTATGACCGGGAAGTGCGCTGTATCTTATTCCCATATCGGAAATTTTTGCAAATGCAGGCTGAAGTGCAGTCATAAGCTCGGTTTTCAGCATACTGTCGATCTCGCTTCTGCGGTAAACATTACTTACATTTCCGCACACGTTTGTATAGAAAAGCAGCGGGTCAACGATTTTATAGGAATACTCGCCGTTGCAGCGTATAGAAACGTCAATATCAAGTCCGATATTTCTGTCTACAACACGGAAAGGAACGGGAGTGGGTGTGCCATATTTATTTCCGATAATTTCTTTTGTATTAAAATAGTAAACACGGGTATCGGTTGAAGCCTGACCGCCATGAGCAAAACGGTTTCCGATACTTGCAAAAGTCTCTTTTATACTTGTACCAAGGTCGCCTGCAAATATTGAAGGCTCTCCCGAAATATTGAAAGTATATTCACCGGGTTCAGCGCAAACGTCAATGATCTTGCCCTGCTCAACAATTATCATACACTGACCGTCTGCAACGGCAATACCAGAACCCTGTGTGATAACGTTGTCGCTACCCTTTGTATTTGAGGAACGTCCGTTGATCTTCTTCTGACCTTTTTGAACAAGCACATCGCTGTCCATAGCCTCGCAATAGAAAAATTCCTTCCACTGGTCGGCAAGAACACCGCCTACGGCACCAATAGCAGCTTTAATAAGACCCATATGTAACAACTCCTTTTTAATTTTGCGAGTTTCGCAAGGTATATAAACATTATATAACATTTTATACACAATTTCAATAGATTTTAAATAAAAAACAATTCAAATAAAAAAGTTTTAAGTCATATAAAAATAAGAAAAATCTGAAATATACTAAAAGCTGCTTTTGACTAAACTATCAAAAGCAGCTTTTATTTTTTACGCGAAAACCGGCAACAGCTTTCGGCTTTTATTTAAAGGTTAATGATAA
>JBJESH010000038.1:0-6113 GCA_051882695.1 Oscillospiraceae bacterium
GAGCCAGAGGGATTTTTTCAATTTGTGCTGTAATTGTTTTCTTTTCTTCGATCATAGCTATTCTTGAAAAGCTTAACATTATCAATTATGCAGCAAAAAAAATATTTGAATATTCGGATTTAAATTACAATGACAGTATAGCTTTAGTTAAATCAATTATTGAAATCAGTAATATATCCGGATTTACACCCAATAATTTCAATATTATGCCTTGTATCACATCGCTGCTTTCTTTTGGAGGTATATGCGTTTTAATACAAATCAAAGGTTTCATTCCATGCGGATTATCAGAAAAATATTTCTATTTTGCACGAACAATATCCATGCTTTTTTCATATTTTTTTTGTAAAATATTTATAGAGTTATTTGATATTCAATGTGTATATGCAATGGTTTACAGCAAGGTTGAATACCGTCAAAGTTCACCAATTCCAACAGTATTTTTGTTAATTATGACAATTTTATTATTATCAAATATTTCTATAGAAAAAATTAAAAAAGTATGTTATAATAACAATAAATAAATTTTTTGCAAGAAAGGAATGTTACTAATGGCAAAAAAGAAATATTTTGGCAACGATATTCCTCCTCAGTGCCAGTACTGCAATTTTGGTACAAGGGCAAAAGACGGCGGAAAAGTTCTGTGTGAAAAAAGAGGACTTGTGAATGGTGATTCCTCATGTCCTAAATATATTTACTCTCCATTGAAGAGAATCCCTGTTAAACAGCTGCATATTCCCGGAAATTTTGATGATGAATAAAAAAATGCCTGTGAAATTATTTTCGCAGGCATTTTTCATATTCTGTTATTTCATCAGCAATTTCTTTAAAAATCGGACCGGCAGAAACATTGCCCGATATACCGTCCTCAACCAAGACTGTTACTGCATAACGAGGACTATATGATGGAAAATAGCCCGTAAACCAACAGTTAAGAATTTCATTTCCGTTGTCGTTAAATTTACCGGTTTGAGCAGTAGAAGTTTTTCCGGCAGCAATTGTCTTTTCAGGATCGGACATTGAATTTTCTGCACGAACCGTTTTAAGCATATACAGTTTAAGCTTTTTGGCGGTTTCATATGAAAGGACCCTTTCACCGGTTTCAATACTGCAATAATCTGTTGTGCCGTCATTGTTTCTTATGCCTTTAATTAAAACAGGGGTATTTATAACTCCGTCATTTGCAATTGCAGCTGTCATACGACAAATCTGAAGCGGTGTTGCGGTAAGCTTTCCCTGCCCGAATGACATATTTGCACGTTCTGCTTCAACGGCAAGATCTTTTTCCGTTTGGATTGTTCCTGCAGCAGAAATAATATTGTCGCAAAGCTTGATTCCTTTGCCAAATCCAAGTTTTTCAGCAGTTTCAATATACATATTTTTATCGAGATATTCGCTTAAAGCAATAAAATACGTATTACACGACTGTACGATTGCAGTATCCATATCAATTTCACCGTGTCCTCCCCATTTGTGACAATTAAATATTTGTCCATTAACATCAATTGAACCGGTACAGGAATAACTGTATTCCGGACTGATTCCCTGTTCTATTGCAGCAGCAGCAGTAACAAGCTTGAAAATTGAACCTACACTGTATGCTGACAAGGCACGGTTTACAAACGGAGATTCCGGATCGTCAAGCGAAGCTTCAATGTCGGTTGTATCAAAATCCGGACAGCTTACCATTGCTTTGATCTCACCTGATTTTACATCCATTACTACTATTGCACCTCGGTTTAAGCTTTTTGCAGCATTTTCGCATATCTGCTGTATATTTTTATCAATAGTAGTAATAATTCCACATTCTAAAGGTTCAGCAAAAGCTACCTCTTTTTCAAGTCCGTTTAAAACCGACCCGACTGCGTCAATTTGAAATTTTGCCGAATTGACAGAAAAATTATCTCTCAGAAAATCATCAAATGCTTTTTCAATACCATATACACCTTTATTGTCAGACGTATAACCAATCAAATGCGGTGCAAGCTGATTGCTGTCTGTTCTGACTGAAGAACGAAATATTATTGCTTCGTCTCCAAGATCATAAGCATCGCCGGTTACTTCACATAAAAAGGGAAGCTTTCCCTGTATGCCTTTATAATAAGTTTCACGATCGGCTAAATACGGCTGAATCATTATTGCACTTTTATGATTTGGGATTACAACAGCTTCATATTTTTCAGTACAATTAACAAGCGGAATCATATTACAATCGTATATCCCCGCATATTCTCCAATTAATTTTATATTGTAAGCACCTTTTTGAGCTGCTGCCGATTTAATTTGATTATCATTTATAAGAAACAGCAGCTTTGAAATAATGACTGCTGACATAACGCAAGACATGGCAATTACTATTTTATATCTTTTCAAAGTAAACACCTCACAGTTAGTATTGACTAAACAGTGAGGTGTTATTTGCATTATTGAATATTATTTTTTATTTTCGCTGCTGTAAGAGTATTTTTCATAAGCATTGCAATTGTCATAGGTCCGACTCCTCCCGGAACAGGAGTTATGTAACCTGCTTTATCGAAGCAAGCTTCATAATCAACATCTCCGCAAAGCTTTCCCTCTTCGTTTCTGTTCATGCCAACATCAATTACAACAGCGCCTTCCTTTATCATATCGGGAGTAACAAATTTAGCCTTACCGACAGCGGCAACAAGAATATCTGCTTTGCTGCATATTTCTGCAAGATTTTTTGTACGGGAATGACAAATTGTAACGGTTCCGTTCTTATGAAGCAGCAGCATAGCCATAGGCTTGCCTACAATGTTACTTCTGCCGATCACTACACAGTTTTTTCCGCATACGTCAACACCTGTTTCAGCAATAAGCTCCATTACTCCGGCAGGAGTACACGGCAGAAAATTAAAATCACCTATCATTATATGACCAACATTTTCAGGGTGAAATGCGTCAACGTCCTTTTCGGGAAGAATTGCGTTTATTACCGCATTTTCATTTATCTGCTTCGGAAGAGGAAGCTGAACAAGTATACCGTTTACTTTATCGTCCTTGTTAAGCTTGTCAACCAACTCAAGAAGCTCCTGCTGGGTTGTTTCTTCCGGAAGAGCATATTCATAGGATGTAAAGCCAACTTCTTCACAGGCTTTCTTTTTGTTGTTTACATAAACCCTTGAAGCAGAATTGTTTCCTACAATAACTACTGCAAGACCTATTTCTATCCCCTGATTTTTAAGTGCAGCGACTTCTTCCCTTACCTGTGCTTTTACTTTTGCGGATATTGCTTTACCATCAATTATCTGTGCCATCTGTGTTTTCCTCCTCAGATTTTGATAATGTATTTTCTTCAGGTTCATCATCTACAAGCCTGTCCTTAGGGTCAAGTACAGCATCGGACTTTGCTTTTTTCTTTGCAGCACGTTTTTCTTCGGCAACTCGGTATTTTTCTTCAGTTTCCGCAATCAAACGCTTGGATTCTTCCGTATCCTTATAGAATACATACTCACCGTCAACTCTGATTTTATTTCGCTTGTAAATTATTGCAGCTATGGAAATTACTACACATATGCCTGCAACAAGCTGTGAAATTCTAAGATGTCCTACCATAAGGCTGTCTGTTCTCAGACCCTCTATTATCATTCGTCCCAATCCGTACCAACCAATGTACATGAAGAACAATTCGCCGTCAAATTTGCGGTGCTTTGAGTAAATATGAAGAATTATAAAGCCGATAAGGCACCATAATGATTCATACAAAAAGCACGGATGAACAGGAAGAGACGGGTCAACAGTTACTCCTGTAGAACTTAAAATTGTGTCTGCAGAAGCTTTAAGCTGCGCTTGAATTCTGGGACTTGTCATTCCCCATGGCAAAGTGGTATTGCTTCCGAAGCATTCATGATTAAAGAAATTTCCCCATCTGCCGAAAGTCTGCCCGATAAGAAAACCAATACCTGCCAAATCAAGCAATGGCATAAGTCTGACCTTTCTGATTTTAGCGGCTATTGCTCCGAAAAGAACAGCACCTATAAGACCACCGTAAATTGCCAAGCCTCCGTCGCGTATAGAAAATATTGATGATAGGTTATCTTTATAATTATCCCACATCATTAAAACATAATAAAGTCTTGCCCCTATAACAGCACCGATAAACCCGACAAATACTACATCATTTGCTCTGTCATCATCAATTCCAAAGCTTTTCATTCTGCGAAAGCAATAAACTACAGCAAATAAAAGTCCAAGCATTATAAGCAGACCGTACCACTTAATTTCAAATCCGAAAATAGTGAAAGCGGTACTGTATACCGGAATTTCAATATTAAGCTTAGGAAAAGAAATGGTGTTCCATTCAGCAGTTGTCACTCTTATTCCTCCTTTTCTTTTATTGGTTCAATAATTGAAATTGTAACATTATCGGTATTGAATTGCTTTTCTAATCTTGCTGTTACATCTTCAAAAGTAACTGCTGCAACTGTTTCAATAACATCAAATGCAGATAATTTTTCCATTCCTGCATTAAGCATAACAGTTGCAATTGCTTCAGCGTCATTTAAATCTCTGATCAATGCTCCATAGTATGATTTTTTGATAATATTGAAGCGTTCCTCATCCAGACCGTCCTTTTTGCAGCGGTTTATTTCTTCAATGAGCTTATCTCTTACAAGACGTGGGTTTCTTGATTCTCCGCCGAAAATAGAACAAAAATAACCATCTCCAAGAAAAACCTCCGAAGAGAATGAAGAATTGATTATTCCTTCATCATAAAGCTTTTTATAAAAGTCTGAGCTTTCATCTGCCAGAAGTGAAAGTACAAAATTAGTTTCAATTTCTGCACGGACTGCATTTATACCGCTTTCCGGCTTTGCTTTAAAGCCAATGTTAAACATAGGGATCGCAATTTCAAGCTGCTGAACGACCTCTTTTTCGCATACTGTTTCCGGTTCATCTTCAAAAGCAGTTTCAAGCTCCGGATTTGCATTATTTTTGAGAAGCTTGTCACACAGTTCAAGAACCTTATCTTCATCAACATTTCCTGCAATGCTAAGAACCATATTATTAAGGTTATAAAATGTATAATAGCACTTATAAAGCAGATCAGCATTAATTTGCGCAATACTTTCAACCGTACCTGCAATATCAATTTTTACAGGGTGATTATGGTACATTCCCTGAAGCATATTGAAAAATACGCGCCAACCAGCATTGTCATCATACATTCGGATTTCCTGACCGATTATTCCCTGCTCTTTCTGTACAGTTTCTTCTGTGAAATATGGATCCTGAACAAAGCTTAAAAGGATCTCTAAAGACTCATAAACATTATCTGTGCAACTGAAAAGATAGCATGTTTTATCAAAAGAGGTATACGCATTTGCAGACGCTCCTGTTTTGGCATAAAGGCTGAATACGTCGCAGTCCTCATTTTCAAACAGCTTGTGTTCAAGGTAGTGAGCTATACCGTTCGGTACAGTTATAAAATCAGGTTCATCCTTTGTTTTGAACTTAGTATTTATAGAACCGTATTTTGTACCGAATAAAGCATGAGTTGTGCTGTAATCATCCATTTTCCATATAAAAATGTCAAGACCCGTCGGATGCTTTACATAAGTGTACTGTTCTCCGGTGCGTTCATTTTTTACAATTTTCTTTTCCATTATTCAGTACACTCCTTTCCTGTAAGCACATAAACAGTATCAAGCTTTAAAGCCTTTGCAGCTTCAATTATTTCCTCACGGGTAACTTTCATAAGCTTTTCGATCTGTTCCTCAGGAGAGTATGCAGTTCCGGAATAGCTTTGATTAAAATACCATTCAGCAATTGAACGTGCTCCGTCGCTTACGCCTTTCCATGAATTTATTACAGCTTTTCTTGCATTTTCCATTTCCTCATCAGTGAAATCGCCTTTGCACATTGCACTAAGCTGATTTAATATCTCAGCTTCAGCTTTGCCCGTGTTTGCGTGTTCAACCCCGCTGTCAACGTATAAAACACCCTTTTTGTCATTATATCCCGATGAGCAGTAATAGCAAAGGCTAAGCTTTTCGCGGACATTGAGGAAAAGCTTTGAGAACGGAGTTGCTCCGAATATCGCATTCATAAGCTTTGCGGCACGGCGTTCTGCATTATCCGACTTGAACGCA
>JBJESH010000039.1:0-6082 GCA_051882695.1 Oscillospiraceae bacterium
TTATGGGATATTTCGGAGTAATGATATCAGAGCCTGCCGTGTGGATACTTATGACTATTCTGCTGATATGTGGATATGTCTTTGACAAAAAGCTTATGGCTCTGACGTTCCCAAAGAAAGATTTAACGTAAAAAAGCTTGAAAAAATATACCGCTGTGATAAAATATGTGCACTTTATTTTCAAGGTGCTTTATAAAGACGTTTGTTATTTCCTTTACTGTCTATTATTGTACACTATACGATACATAAATGCGATTCGCAATGTACAAAAAATATACATCATTTTATATTCGAGGTGTATACTTTTGTGTACGCAGTACTTGACAAAATTAATGTATTGCAGTACAATTAATTATGTGAGGTGATGTATGTGGGAATTTCATATAAAAAATTATTTGAACTAATGGAAGTAAAAAACATAAAAAAAGTTCGATTTACGCAAATCTGGATTATCACCAACAATAGTTGATAGATTAGTAAAAAACAGCAATGTTAATACATCAACAATTATTGAATTATGTAAATTATTAGATTGTCAGCCAGCAGATATAATGGAATACATTCCAGATGATGTAAATGATGAGAAGTAAAACAAAGAAAACGCTTATTTTTTATAAATACTGATGTAAATTGAAATGTGATTATTTATCTTTTTTTAGTAGGGCTAAAAGTAAAATGTAAATAAGAAATAAAAATTATGATGTTTTCTTTTTATTGTAGCAAGCTATTTAGCAAGTATTTTTTGTGTGAGTTAAAAGTAAAATAAACAAAAAGGTGTTAAAAATGAAAATATATACAATAATAGCAGGAGTAAACGGAGTAGGCAAGAGCAGCTTAACAGGCGTTTTAGTTGCTGAAAATAACGATTTAGGCGTTATCATTGATACTGACAAGATAACTGCTGAATCAAGCAATGACAAGATAAAAGGCGGTAAGACTGCAATTGAACGCATTAACAGCAGCCTTGAAAAAGGCATTAATTTCACACAGGAAACAACTTTGTCAGGCTCTCGTACACTTAAAACAATAAAAAGAGCGATAGAACTTGACTATTATATCAGGATTTATTATATCGGCGTTAATACTGCCGAAGAAAGTATAAAGCGCATAAAAAACCGTGTTGAAAAAGGTGGACACAACATATCAGATAATGACGTTATTAGAAGATATAACAAGCGTTTTGATGATTTATTGGCTGTTTTGCCCTATTGCAATGAAGCACGTTTTTTCGATAATGAAAACGGCTTTATAGAAAAGGCTGAATATAGGAACGGAGAACTGATTATTAAAAGTAATATTGTGCCTGATTGGCTGAAGGATTTGCAACAGCGCTTAAATAATGATGTAATATAATTAAAAGTAAAACGTAAACATTTATTATATATGTTTTACTATTGGAATAGTGTATCTGCTCCCAGACTTGTAACAGCATAAATAAAAACGTGTGGTAAAGAATTTTGTAAGTGCTGTTACAACCTTTGAATGTGATTTTGATATTGTTGCGGAAAGGTATGTTGTTGATGCAAAGTCTATAATGGGTATATTCAGCCTTGACCTCAGCAAGCCCCTTGCTTTGCATATTAATTCAGATGATGAAAAAGAGATAAATGATGTTTTGAAGGCAATTTCTGCAGTGCTTGTTTCCGAATAAAACTCTTTAACCTTTAGATAAAGCATAAAAGCTTCGGGCGTTTCCCAAAATGTCCGAAGCTTTTTTCATTCTGTTGGACAAGAATTTGAAAGACAAGTGTGGGATTGATATGCTATAATAAAACCAATTGATTAGGAGTTATTCATTCGATATAAATTGTGTGTCCTTTTGGGATATTGAATACCCTTAGTGCCCTAATAGTGCCCTAAACCTTATTTTTGAGCAAAACAATAAGCCGTCTGAACTTAATCAAACGGCTTATCTACGTTGGTTGCGGAGGCTGGATTTAAACTCACGACCGTTGGGTTCAATTAGAGAAGCCGCGCAGTATTTCCATATATAGGTTACAATTTTGACATTATTATATCAAAAGGCTGCCTAAAAGTCAATGCTCTTATAGGGTGCAAGTATAATACATCATTATGATTGTCCTTTTTTGATTTCTTTATGGGAATATGGTATAATATTGAAAATTACATCGTGGCAACTGTTCGACAAACCAAATCGGAATTTGTGAGGGTGAATAATGATGATATTAGAAACGAATAGGCTGATTCTACGCAGATATTGCGCTAATGATTTGAATGATTTATTTGAGTATTTATCAGATGATGAAGTTGTAAAATTTGAACCATATAAGGCAAAATGTACTCAAAGACGGAAACTCGTACATTTCTCAAAACGGCGAAACGAACGCAGCGCTTTAAATCAGATTTTTCCTAATACTAAACACCAATAAAAAAACCTGCGTTCACCTATTTACAAAAAACAGTCGGACTGAGTTTGCAGCCCGGCTGTTAAAACTTCTCCGCAAAGAATAATTTATGCTATCAAGACAGCTTTATTGTTATTTCTCGTACCATTTCTTTTCCCACCAGTTTCCGATGTTTCGGCAGAAGCAGGAACAGCAGTATTTTACTCCCTTTTTGAGTACACGGAATATTCCCCACATACCCGATTCAACGTCCCATTTCAGAGAGCCCGAGCGGTAGAGATAATCTCCCGGATATTCGGAAGCGCCGTTTTCAAGCTCGATATTATACGCTCCGCCCACGCTTACCGCTCCCTGCACGGGAATGATCGTCGAAAGCGGGTCGTCGGGCTGTGTGTGCCAGTTATGACCATGAAGTGCAAAGCTGATGTTTCTCGGCTTATCCGCAGGCATAAGGTAACGTATGATAACACGTTCTCCCGTGTACGCTTCAAAAACAGGCGTTGACGGGTCACCGTGGGTCTTTGAACTGAACACCTTGCTCATATCCGAATTCTGCATGAGTCTGTTATAAAAGCGTTCGGAGCGATAGTTATAGCCCTTTTCGCCCGTATCTTCGTGGTCGACTCCTCCGTGTGCGCCGCCCTCGCTCTGCACCGTCGTTTTAATGAGGTTTCCCTTGTTATCCAGCAGCCGTATACCGTTATGAGCAAACAACACAAATTCTCTGAAAGTATCTGTTCCGGGAGCGGTTATTACCGCCTGCTCACCGAATTGCTCCTTTTTGCAGGAGCTGCTGCCGTAATATTTTGCTGCAGGTGGTTCTATGATTATTGCGCCAAACAGACCGTGGTATCGGTGATTGCGCAGGTCGCCGAAGGAGCTGAGCATACAAGTACCGTACTCCTTGTCGGCATACCACAAATACCTGATACATTCACCCGGAGCTGCCGTCTGCTCACACTTGTTATAGCCTACGTTCACGCCTGCCGAACATTCGGGACAGCGCTTCAGGAACTGCGGACTTAAAGATACTCTGTCAGACGGTCTGTGAGGCATATCAAGCGGAACAGAGGGATAGTCGTGATACAACACAGGCTTGTCGAACATATTGTACAGCGTGATCTCTATCCACTCCCCTGCATTTGCACGCAGTATCAAAGGTATCGGCTTTTTCCTGCCGAATTTTACGTCCTCGGCATATTCAAGAGGAACAAAAAGCATACCCTCGGGGTCGTGGTCACCGTATCGGTTATACTCGATATCGGTCTGTATCGCAGCGATATCAAATCTGCGTATTTTCGCACCCTCGGGAGGACAGACAGGAAACGGTACTGGCTTTGTATGATTACACAAGGGACGCAGGTGCTTTCTGCGGCAGCTGTGTACTCTGATAATGCCCCATAAGCCGAGCCATACATCGTCAATTCCGCCGAAATAGTACAGATAATCTCCTGCACCGTAATACTCGTCAATGCGAATGTTAAAAGCTTCGGAGATACCGATGGTCTGTTCTGCCACAATGGGCGAAACAGGGTCGGTTATCTCTTTGCGCCAAGACATTCCGTTGATGTTGAATGCGTGCTGTTCCTCGTGAGCGCCGTCAAGAAGACGAATTACCATAGGCTCGCCGGGGTAGGTCTCCAGAATGGGCGTTGCAGGGTCGCCGTATCTGCGTGAGCTGAAAATATGCGAGGGGTCGTTCTTTATTTTCAGACGTTCTGTCATAGGCTCGCAGCGGTAGTTGATACCCATAACGCCGGGGTCGTCGTCGGAGCCCTGGTGCTCGGGAGGATTGAGCGGTCTGCCGTGCTTATCGAACAGCAGCGCAAAATCGTGAACGAAAAGTGCAAATTCACGGTAGGCTTCGCCGTTTGCTTTTCTGATAACGGCATTTGCTCCGCTTTTAAGCGGCTTGCCGTTTTTGGGATTAAGAAATTCCGAGCCGGCAGGTTCGATTATCAATGCGCCGAACATACCGTGTTGCTGGTGCGAATTTGCAAAAAGATGATCGTGAAAAAATACCGTATGCAGCTCCTCGTTAGCATAAAAACGCTCGATTAGCGTTTCATATTTTCGTGCGCCTGCAATATTGTTCCAGCCGTTTGCAGAGCCGTCCGATACAATTGTATCAAACTTCACAAGATGAATATGAAATCCGACAATATCGGTGAGAGTTTTCATCTGGAACGGACTTTCATGAATATATTCGGGAAGAAGATTCGTGAGCCTTATCTCTATGCAGTCGCCTGCGTTTGCTCGTATTACAAGGGGCTCGGGTCGTATTTTTCCGCAGTTTACTTTTTCAAGATAATTTTCAAGCGTTCCGTGGCGTTCAATATCCTCTTTCAGTACGAAAAATCTGCCCTGAGGGTCGTGCCAGCCGTAGCGGTTGTAAACTATATCAGCCTGCACTACCGCAAGTTCGAATACCTTGACCTCTTTGGGACATCTGCAAGGGCAGGTCTCTGAATACAATGCTCCCGGAGCAAAATTGCGGACAAAATTATCCGCTTCCTTTTGAGTGGGGTATATTACATTATTATCATTTTCATCAAGGATACCCAAAGGCGGCTGAAGCGGACGTTCACCGAATTCGCCGTTTATGAAATTGGGATATCCCGGGTGCAGATCGTCCTTTGGGGGAGGGCATGGACGGTCTTTCAGCGGCAGCAGACGTTCTATGGGCGTATCGTCGGGGTACTTGCCCGTACCGTCCTCAAGTCTGTCGAAAATGCGCCATAACGTCCACATACCCTCATGGAAATGCGGGTACAGGTGACAATGGAAAATAACGTCGCCGATAGTCCTTGTCAGGCTGCCTGCGCCGTAAAGGATATCCAGCGTATAGCACTCCTGCGGACTTATAGAAATTGAGTCGATTATCGTTGATTTCGGGTCGTCAGGCTCAAGCTTCCATTGGTGATTGTGCAGATGAAAAACGTGAGTTTCCTTTACGCCGCCGTGGATAAGCCGTATCTTTGCAGGGTCGCCTGCGTAAGCGCGCAGTATCGGAGGTGCAGGATCGCCGTAGGTCCACGAGCTCATGGAAATATCCTCACCCGTTACAACGTGGTGCATCTCGTCCAGCGGCGGACGGTTTCGCATAGGCTCGCTGCGGTAGCTGATAGCCGTGGTGCCGTTTGGAAGACCCGTGTGAGGGTCAACGGGCTGTTCGCCGTCCTTGTTTTTTATTTCAAGTTCATCGTGGAAGAAAACCGCATATTCTCTGAAAGCAGGATTCACGGGATCGTAAATGTCCGCAAAAAGACCGCTTTCAAGCTCATCTCCCGTTACAGGGTCAAACCATTTGGATTGCGGTTTTTCGACAATGATCGCGCCGAAAAGTCCGTGGACGTTGGTACCGTCCTCGCCGCCGCTCGGGTCGCCTAAGTCCGAGAACAGATAAACGCCCTCTCTTTCGGCGTACCATACATAGCTGATAAAGCTGCTTGTGGTGGTATCTGGATTATTTCCCACATTTGTGCCGTCCGAGGTCAGAACGTCATAGTGCAGTCCCTGAACGTGCATAGACGCTTTTCGTCCAAGGCTGTTGTAAAAGTTTATTCTTATTTCATCACCCTTATTGGCTCTGATAACAAGAGGCTGTACCTCCTTATAAGGTTGCGGAGGCTGCATTTCAAAGCATTCCCAAGCCTTGCGCCTGATACGTTCGGAATCCTTTTTCAGTACATATAACATTCCGTTGGGGTCGTGAT
>JBJESH010000040.1:0-1529 GCA_051882695.1 Oscillospiraceae bacterium
GCACTGTCCCGAAACGGACATACACAGTGCTCCGTGGATAAATGCCTCGATCTCAATACCTGTTTCCGTCAGCTTTTCAAGCTGTCCGATGGACAGCTCCCTTGCCGCGACAACACGGGAAAATCCCATCTGCTCTGCCAGCCTTGCTCCCTCAGGAGTGTGAATAGTAATCTGAGTCGAAGCATTCAGCTTCATATCGGGAAGCATTTCACGCAGAAGCCTTGCCGCTCCTATATCCTGAACTATAATACCGTCAACGCCGATTTCCGCGGACCTTTTCGCCGCAGCCATAAAGCCGCCCATTTCCTCAGCAAAAACAAGAGTATTCATCG
Source organism: Oscillospiraceae bacterium (assembly GCA_051882695.1). GTDB lineage: Bacteria > Bacillota > Clostridia > Oscillospirales > Ruminococcaceae > RGIG8773. The sequence goes on from JBJESH010000040.1 coordinate 333, forward strand.
CACGATAGACTTTTACTCCGTGCAGATGGCAGTAATTCACCGCCTGTTCAAGCTCATTGTCTGAAAAGTTCACGGCATTGGCTCTTGCGGAAAATTTTTCGCCGCCCACATAAACTGCGTCAGCTCCGCATCTCACCGCCGCATAAACACTCTCCATACTTCCTGCCGGAGCAAGCAGCTCGGGCTTTTTCAGAAATTCTTTCACTTTGCCTTCGTACCGTCGAGAGTAAGCTGCTCGTCAATATCGGATTTCATTTTCTTTATTTTAAGCTCGTTTTCCAGTGCGGATATCCTTGCAAGATGAGCCTTTTCATTTTTCTTCGCCTCGTCACGTTCAAGGCGCGCCTGACAAGCGTCGTCAACATACTCCTTTATCTGCGTGCGGATATTGTCGATGCTGTCATTAGCCTTCTGCGCCTCATCGAATGCCTGAAGAGCAACGAGTATCGCTGCCGACTGAACGGAAATATTGTCTGCCGAAGCCGCCATCTTATATATCTCGGTATCGACCTTTTTTGCCAGACCGATAAGATAGCTTGGTGTCTCATCGGTTTTCAGGCTGAATTCCTTGCCGCATATAGTAACCTTAACCTTATTCATAAGTCACATCCCTTTCATAATCATAAAATAAATCAATTTTATTATAACTTATTTTACTTCCGATTTCAAGGGAAATCGTCAAAAAAAGAAAGTGGCTCTGCCCAGGGGTTAAGGGCAGAGCCGAAGATCATGATATAGGATTATTGGGGGTTTCCATAAATTGTAGGGGTAAACAACTTATGGCGGGTCTTTTATATGGTTTGCACCTGGCAGGCTTACGGGGTAATAAGTCTGCATATAAAAGCACTTTAGGGGGATATACCCTTTATCTTGGGTACGATTATATAATAACCCGTGTTTGTGTAAATCATGTGAAAAGTCTCTGAAATAAAGGCGAAAGAAATGTGTTTGGTAAATCTGATGTAAAGTGCCGAAAACTAAGGGTATAATTATACGAAATGTTGAAAATCACGTTAAAAATGTTGAAAACATACATTCTCGTGGAAAAGTATAAGCCGAAACATCGTAATTATCCGTACTTTTCTAACGTTTTCCACAGACTTTCAACATTCACAATGTTAAAACAAAAATAAATCATGCTTATCCGGAATTGAATAAGCATGACATAAATGCTGTTTACTTAGTGAAAAATCTCTG
>JBJESH010000041.1:0-6056 GCA_051882695.1 Oscillospiraceae bacterium
GTTCCGATAATACCGATATGCTATTTCTTATCGGTTTCCGGTATGAACATGCTATTGTATGTTTTTCTTGCTGTTGTATTGTCGGTAATAGTTTATTTCGGAATACTCATTTTGCTGAAAAACCCGTTGATTTTTGAGGGTATAAATAAATTTAAGGAGATCATGACAAGGAGGAAAATAAAATGAAATATCAAAAGCCCTACATAATAGCCGAGGCAGGCTGTAACCACAAAGGCGAAATGGAAATTGCAAAGGAGCTTATAAAGGTTGCTGCATTTTTCTGCAAGGCTGATGCAATAAAGTTCCAGAAGAGGTGCAACAAGGAGCTGCTGACTCCGGAACAGTACAACGCTCCGCATCCAAACCCTGCTAATTCGTATGGAAATACCTATGGCGAACACCGCGAGTATCTTGAATTCACAGTTGACCAGCACGCTCAGTTGAAAGAATGGTGCGAAGAGTTCGGGATCACATATTCAACGTCTGTCTGGGATCTGACCTCGGCAAAGGAAATTGCTTCACTCAAACCTGAGTTTATCAAGATCCCTTCTGCCTGCAACAATCATTTTGAAATGCTTCAGTGGCTTTGTGACAACTACAAGGGAGAGATACAGCTTTCATTCGGAATGACTACCCATGAGGAAGAAGAACAGATCGTTGAGCTGTTTGAGAAAAACGGCAGGAACAAGGATCTGGTCATCTTTAACTGCACCTCGGGATATCCTGTTCCATTCAAGGATGTCTGCCTGCTTGAAATAAACCGTCTGCGTGAAAAATATGAGGACAGGGTAAAGGCGATCGGTTTTTCTGGACATCATCTCGGCATTGCAGTTGATGTGGCTGCATATACTCTTGGAGCTTCGTATGTTGAACGTCACTATACTCTTGACCGTACATGGAAGGGTACTGACCATGCGGCTTCTCTTGAGCCTGACGGAGTACGCAAGCTGGTGAGAAATCTTAATGCTGTTTATGAATCGCTTACATATAAATCCGAGGAGATCCTGCCTATTGAGCAGGTGCAGAGAGATAAACTGAAGTACAGAAAAAGATAAGGAGGACTGCTTCCGTTCGGGAGCATAGCCGTAAAATGAATATTGCGTTTATACCTGTAAGAGGCGGAAGTAAATCTATTCCTCTGAAAAACATTAAAGAAATGAACGGGAAACCGCTTGTTTACTGGACGGTAAAGGCAGCAAGCGAAAGCGCCTGCATTGACAGGATATATGTTGCGACTGACAGCAATCTGATAAGGTCTGCTGTAGAGAGCTTTTGTCTGCCTAAGGTTTGCGTGATCGACAGGAGTGCGGAATCTGCGTGTGATACTGCGTCAACCGAATTTGCTATGCTTGAATTTGCAGAAAAATATGATTTTGACAATATCATGCTGATCCAGGCAACTTCTCCGCTGCTTAAAGCGAAGGATATCGACGGAGGCTTCGAGCTGTTTAATACGCCTGATTGCGACAGCGTTTTATCGGTTGTACGGCAGTACAGATTTATATGGAATGAAGATGACAGCGGTCTTGCAAAACCGATCAATTATGATGTGTTCAACCGTCCGCGCAGACAGGATTTTGACGGATATCTTATGGAAAACGGAGCTTTTTATATAACAAGCCGTGAATCCCTGCTGAAATCGCGCAACCGTGTTTCGGGCAGAATAAAAGCTTATGAAATGCCTGAAAATACTGCATTTGAAATAGACGAGCCAAGCGATTTGATAATTATTGCTCAGCTTATGAAGGCTGAAAAACGCACTAAAACAGCAAGAAAAATAAAAATGCTTCTGACTGATTGTGACGGTTGTCTTACCGACGGCGGAATGTATTACAGTGAAAACGGCGACGAACTTAAAAAGTTCAACACCCGTGACGGAGTTGCTTTTGCAATGCTGAAAGAAAAGGGGATCGTTACGGGAATTATCACGGGAGAAAATGTTGAGCTTAACCGCCGCAGAGCAGAAAAGCTTCATGTTGACGAACTGCACATGGGTATAAAAGACAAGCTTGCTGTTGTGAAATCGCTTGCGGAGAAATATAATATTTCGCTTGATGAGATCGCTTATATCGGAGATGATATCAACGACCTGTCCGTTATAAAAGCAGTTGGATTTTCCTGCTGTCCTAAGGACGCAGCAGAAGAAGTGACAGGCGAAGTCGATTATGCTGCATCATGTGTCGGCGGACGCGGCGTTATTCGTGAGGTATATAGTAAATTATTCGAGGAAGATATATTATGAAAATGATCATTAAAAAAGCATATTTTGAAGAATCGGAAAATGATAAAGCAAGGCTTGTGTGCGATGTTGTCACGGAGAATGAAACAAAACAGCTATGGCTGGAAACGGACAAAGAATATAAGGATTATATGACATATGAGGTCGCAGACGCTTTCTTTGTAATGCTTTATCCGTATGCAGCATTTCATGGTTATGATGTTGTTACTGAATCACCGCTTTCCGAAACACTGTACTACAATTTTACAAGATACATAAATAAAATTCTTTCTGATTATCATGAAATTATGCATAAAATATCAGTTGAATGTGACATGATTGATTTTCATTGCCCATCATTAAAATGTGCCGGAGTAGGTTTTTCCTGCGGTGTTGACTCCTTTTGTTCTGCTATTCGGAATATGGACGAGAAATTTCCCAATTATAAGCTGACGCATTTGTGTACCTTCAACGCCGGAGCAATGGGAGTCGATGGCAAATCCGACCATTCCTTTTTTGAACAGAAAAGCGCCGAAATAAAAGAAATTGCCGATGAACTTCACTTGAAATATCTTTTGGTAGATACAAATTACTATGATTTTTATGACAGTATTTTGTGGGCACGCTACTACAATATAATTCACAGCGGAATTGTATTGTGCTTTCAAAAGCTGTTTGATAATTATTACTTTGGCAGTGATTATACTTTAGATAATTTTGATATTGAAAAGATTTATGATGATACTATTAAGGATTTTTTGTTTTCAAAATTATCTAATGATAATTTAAAGATTTATTGTGACAGTGAAGATTTAACAAGACCGCAAAAAACTTTGTTGATTGCTGATAATTTATCTGCTCAAAATCATTTAAGTGTTTGCGGATATGGACATAATAATTGCAGCAGATGCGAAAAGTGTACGAGAACTATGACAACATTAAAAATTATAGGCGTACTGGATAAGTTTAATAATGTGTTTGATGTTAATTACTTTGAAAAAAACTATAATAAAGCACTTTCACGGTACTACGCACGAAGAAATATTAATTCTTATGCACATGAAATACATAATTTTTACAAAGAGAATAAAGGCAGCTATCCTTTGAGCGTCTATTTTTATGCGCCGTTTTATTATTTTACGGGCTTAGCCAAAAAAATATTGGATCCGTATAAAGGAAAGCTTGTAAGGTTACGAAAATTTTATAGAAAGCATTTGTATAAACATATGTGATGAATTATTAATTTTAAAAGTATATTTTTTAAGCCTGCCGATCATTAAAATCAGCAGGCTTAAAATTTTAATTGTTGATGCTTTTGATCAGCGGAAGTACATATTCTGAAAGCAGGCGGTTATTGCAGTATTTAATGCTCATGCAGGCATTTGCGTTATTGTAAATATTTGTTACACTATCATATGTATACAATTTTTTTAACGCAGTGATCTCAGCTGCCGACAGAGCGATTTCTGTCGGTTCGGCAAGCTGATACACAACCGCTGTGCCTGCTACCTCCGCCTTAAAGCTCTCCAAATCAGAGCAGCTGCTGCCGAAATAAACAGTACAGTTATCAGTGTTATTCCACACACAAACTTCGTTTGCGTTTAGCAGGTTAAGTGCTGCCTGCCAGTTTTCGGCGTTTCCGACGTTTTTGTATTTGTCGCAAACCACATTTGCCTGCAGCCCTCTCACGAACTGAAAAGCATTTGTGACCGAATACATATACATATTGTCACGGTTGCCTCTGAATAAAAAATTCTCGTTTCCCGTAAATGTATATTTGCCAATGCGCTTAACGATTTTGCCTGTACCGTCCGCATTATAAATAAGCTCGTCACAAACATCACCGACACTGCGAAGCGGCAGAGCGGATGATATTTCGGCAGCAACCGAAATATCATTTCCGTTATCGGATGTAATATTTAACGTTCCGCTGTCACAAACCGAAATAATATCCACGGGATTTTCGGGTGTTGGGGGTCCGTTCTGAACCGACTTGCCGTATAAATGCAGTTCCATGACCGGATAATATGCTGCGTCGATAATGGAGTATGAGGACGCTTCACCGATGGTTCGTCCGCCATCGGTCATGCTGTTCCATAGAGAGATCTTATCCGATGAAATTTCATCAAGAACAGCCTTGTTTTCGTGGGAATGTTTCGCCGAAACCGCACTGTCATAATCTGCCTTCAGCTCGTCTGTAAGGTCGTTTGCGGATAAGCCCTTTCCTTCCTCCTTGTCTGCTTTTTCTGCCAGTGAGCTTCTGATTTCCGTATCGTCATAAACTGTATCGGTAAAAACCGCGTTTTCCGGAACATCGGCTGCAAGCTTTTTTCCGTTTACCGAATTGACTGTTACCGTGCCGTCATCAGCAACTGAAATGTCATTTCCTGACTTAACGCCGCCAAGCTTTTCTTCCGTTGCCGGAAAAATTTCCGCAGCCACAGGAGTTGAAGCTGCCTCTTCGGCACGGTCGGCAGCGTCGATTGCTTTCTGTACTTCAAGCTGTACCTGATTATACGCCTGCTCTATAAGTGTCGGAGATTCGATAAATTCAAGTCTGCTGTCATCGTTTATCGTAACAGGTTCGGAAATAAACTTGATTTGTGCAGTATTGTCGGGATTTACTCCAGCAAGAATGAGCATAACCTTTCCGCTTGAAACGGTAAAATCGGAAGTGATGTTCCAGAGCAGATGAATTGAACTTTCTTCTGTCTTGTCCATGGTGAGGACCTGTTCAGCAACGCTTTCGTCAGTGCTTGAAACGGCAGTGATCCTGAAGCTGAATGCCGACAGATCATGGGCGCCGTAAAATCTTGGAACGGTGATACCAACAATATCAGCGCCGTATTCGCCTTCGGTAACACTGCCGTCAAGGTCTGTCGTAATGAGACGTTTGCAGATTACTTTTAACTCCATAAAAATCCTCCAAAGTAAAAATATTTGCCGTACAATGCGCTTTAAATGTACGGCTTGTTCCCATAGTTTCAGTCTATAAGCAAATGTTTAAAAAGGCAAGCTTTCGGGAACAAGTTCGGCTCGAAAACAATAAGTTGCATATGTCCAAAGTGCAACTATTGTAAGTATTGCAGCCACGCATAATCTTACTCCGATTTAGAGCTGACTGTCAAACGGATACAGCTTTAAAGAACTATAAAATGTTATTTGCAGCTTATTATTTTTCTAAAAAGCTAAAGTTCTAATAAATTATGCCGATAATAATAATGTAGATTTTTGTATAATTATACGCTAAAAGGGGGTGCTGCAATGACTGTTAATAATCTTACCGGCTCGGATTTTCTTCTCAACAGCAGGAGAAAAACTTCTTCAAAGCTTCAGAAATCGCTGGAAAAGCTTTCAAGCGGATATCAGATAAACCGTGCCGCAGACGACGCTGCACACCTTGCTATTTCGGAAAAAGCACGGGCTGTCATTGCAGGCCTTGACCAGGGTACAAAAAATATAAATGACGGCATCAGCTATCTTCATTCTCAGGACGGCTCTTCTCAGGAGATACATAACATAATTCACAGACTTGAAGAGCTTGCAGTTCAGGCTGCAAACGGGACCTATGACGACCTTGATCGTGACGCATTAGACTGTGAATATCAGCAGCTTATTGATGAGATAGGTCATATTACCGACACCTCTAATTTTAACGGCATTCCCCTTTTTGAAAAGCATATGCAGGCATACGGTCTTAGCGAGGGCGTTGTTACCCATAATAAGCCTGTTGAGATCAATGATACTAATATGCCGCTCGTTATAGGCTACAGCGTTGACGGAGTTCATAAGGAATATTCCATAAACGTTCCTCACGGTACTTACGAAGCTGAAGAGC
>JBJESH010000042.1:0-6028 GCA_051882695.1 Oscillospiraceae bacterium
AGGCATTTATCCACGGAGCGCTGTGTATGTCCGTTTCGGGACAGTGCAGTATGAGCGCAATGATAGGTTCGCGAAGTGCAAACAGAGGTATGTGCGCTCAGGCTTGCAGGCTGCCTTTCAGTGCGGTAAGCGGTGCGGAACGATACGACTTGTCACTGAAGGATCTGTGCGGAATACCTCATATAAAACGGCTTTCGGAAATCGGCGTTGCTTCCCTTAAAATCGAGGGAAGAATGAAGCGTGCTGAGTATGTAGCGGCTGCTGTTACTGCCTGCCGTGTGGCTCTGGACGGAAAAAAACCAGACCTTGAAACTCTCAGGGCGGTATTCTCAAGAAGCGGATTTACCGACGGTTATCTTACGGGAAAAACCGGTGCCGGAATGTTCGGATACAGGCGGAAAGAGGACGTGGTTTCCGCCGAAGCGGTGCTTCCGTCTCTGAGAGAGCTTTACAGAAAAGAAACAAAGGCGGCGGAGGCTGATTTTGCCGTTTATATAAAATCGGGCGAACCGTCGCGGCTGGAGATGTCCTGCGGGGAAATAACGGTCACTGCGGAGGGAGCTGTTCCCGAAGCGGCGAAAAAACGACCTGCTGATAAGGAATATGTTTCCCGTCAGCTTGACAAGCTTGGCGATACGGTTTATACTGCACGGAATATTTATGCTGATATCGGCGAAGGACTTATGCTTTCTGCATCGGCAATAAATGCAATGCGGCGTGAAGTATGCGAAAAAATGGACGCCGCAAGGGTATCTGCGGCAAAGCCTGCACAGAGATACTGCGAAACAAGTCTTGAATATAAAGCTGAGAAACGCCGTCCCGAAAAAATCCGTGTAAGGGTCTACAAGACGGAGCAGCTTGAAGCGGCGGCAGATGCGGATGAAATAATTATTCCGCTGAAACTGTGCGGAAAGATCGGTGCTGCTGAAAATATTATAGTTGCTTTGCCGAGATTTACCGCAGACGAGGAAAAGCTTATAAGCCGCCTGAAAGAAATAAAGGCGGCAGGCTTCGGCAGGGTCTTATGTACCAATCTTGCACACGTTAAAATTTGCCGTGAACTTGGCTTTAAGCTTCACGGCGGTTTTGGACTGAATATTGTAAATCCTTATGCGGTTCGGACAGCGGCTATTCTCGGTCTCGGGGACGTTACCGCAAGCTTTGAGGGAAAGCTAGGGCAGATAGGCAGGCTCTGCGGAAATATTCCCGTTGGCGTTATCGTATACGGGCGGCTTCCCGTTATGCTCACGAGGAATTGTCCGATAAAGCAGGCGGTTGGAGACTGCAAAAAATGCACGGGTTTTCTTACCGACAGAACGGGAAGAAGGTTTCCTGTTAAATGCGACGGAACAGCGAGCGAGATATTCAACAGCGACTTGCTGATGATGACCGACCGCTTGGATGAGATGTGCGCTGACTTTATTGAGCTTGACTTCACGGGCGAAGCACCGGCGGAGGTACGGCGGATAATAAGCTGCTGCAGGGACGGCAGAAAGGCTCTGGACGGCGGCTACACCCGAGGACTTTATTACCGGGGTGTTGAATAGAAAGGATTGATTTGATGGGACAGGGTATCAAACGGACAATTGCGTTTTTGTTTTTTCTTCTGGCAGGGATAGTGCTGGGAACGGTTATCGCAAGGCTTTGCGCAGACGTTCCGTTTCTTTCGTGGCTGGCTTATTCAATGTCGGTGGGACTTGATACGGGGTCTCCGCTGGTGCTGGATCTTATCGTATTCAAGCTGGCATTCGGTTTTACCCTTACGGTAAATACTGCGCAGATAATCTGCATAATAATTGCGCTGGTCATATATAACAAGACCTGCAAGGGACTGTAAAATCTGCACTAAAAACAGGTAAATTTCCATGTCCTGATTAACGGAAAAAACAAATATTACAAATTGATAAAAAAGTTCAAAAAAATCTTGTAGAGCGCGTTTTCAAGTGATATAATAATATGTGTGACGCTTTATGCAAATAAAATCTTCAAATAAATTGCTGCCGGAAAGGATTGTAGAGAAATGTTTACTAAAGAAATCGGAATCGACCTGGGTACTGCCAATACCCTTGTATATATGAGAGGAAAGGGCATTATTATCCGCGAGCCGTCTGTTGTTGCCGTTGACACAAGAACAGACCGTGCAAAATATGTTGGTCAGGAGGCCAAGGACGTTATCGGACGTACTCCGGGCTCTATCGTTGCGGTAAGACCCCTCAAGGACGGTGTTATCGCAGATTTTGAGATCACTACCACCATGCTTCAGGAGTTCATCAAAAAAGCTCTCAGAGGCTCGCTTTTCACAAAAGCACATGTTATCATCTGTATTCCGTCAGGCGTAACCGCCGTTGAGCGCAGAGCCGTTAAGGAAGCTGCCGAAAATGCAGGTGCAAAAAGAGTAAACATTATCGAAGAGCCTATGGCTGCGGCTATCGGAGCAGGTCTGCCGGTTTCCGACCCTCAGGGTTCAATGATCGTTGATATCGGCGGCGGTACTTCCGAGGTTGCGGTTATTTCTCTTGGCGGCATTGTAACCTCCCGTTCCGTAAGAGTTGCAGGTGACGCTTTTGATACCGCCATCATCAACTATATCAAGAAAAAGTATAATCTCCTCATTGGTGAACGTACAGCAGAAAACGTCAAAATCGCTATCGGTTCGGCTTTCCCTATGGAGCAGGAGACCGAAATGGAAATAAAGGGTCGTAACCTTTTGAACGGTCTGCCCGAAAACATCACCGTTACTTCCGCTGAGATAAGAGAGGCGCTTGCAGAGCCGCTTTCGCACGTTATCGAGGCGATAAAGGTAACGCTTGAAAAGACTCCCCCTGAGCTTGCTGCCGATATTATCGACCAGGGTATAACTCTTGCAGGCGGCGGAGCGCTTATCAGAGGTCTTGACAAGCTTATCAACAAGGAAACTGGTATGCCTGTTTATGTTGCGGAAACTCCTCTCGACTGCGTTGCCGATGGTACGGGCAAGGTGCTTGAGGACATTGAAAGGCTTCGCGAGGTGCTTAACGACGATTCCAAGTATTATTGATAAAATTGATTTTGTGAATTAAGATATTTTAGTATCCGGCAGATGAGAGGTTTAGCAGGTGAACTCTATACCTCTCATTGTTCGTTACAGAAAAGCGTAAATATGCTTTGCTTTTTGACCCGAATCTTGTTGTAAAGGAGGCTGCCCTGTGAAGGATTTTTTCAGAACCACAAAGTTCAAGGTGCTTGCGGCACTTATGGCTGTTATTGTGGGAATTATGATATATACCCTTACAAGGGGCGGCTATACCTCAGACAGTGCTTCGGTCTTCAGCGTTATTCTTGAACCGTTCCAGAAGTTCTCCACAAGCGTTTCCGAAAAGGTGACTTCTACACTCGATATGCTTTTCAACGCTGAAAAATACTACAAGGAAAACATTGAGCTTAAAGAGACCCTGAACGAGGTCTACAACGATATTATCGACTATGACAAGGTCACACGGGAGAACGAGCAGCTTCGTGTTCTGCTTGGACTTAAAGAGGAATTCAACGATTATGTTTTTTCGCCGCCCTGCACGGTAATTGCCCGTACAACAAACGACCCGTACCATTCATTTACCATCGACAAGGGCAGCGATGACGGAATTGCGCCCTACGACCCGGTAATAACATCTTCGGGACTTGTGGGGATATGCTATGATGTGTCACGCAGCACAAGCAAGGTGCGGACGCTTTATTCCCCGAAAACAGCCGTTGGAGCTACGGTAGTCCGCTCAAAGGCGACGGGTATAATCGAGGGCGACTATGAGCTTGCCGAGGACGGCCTATGCCGTATGAATTACATCAGCAAAACTGCCGACCTGAAAGTTGGAGATATTATCGTTACTTCGGGAAGCGAGACCTTCCCCGCAAATCAGCTTCTCGGTACGATAGAGGAATTCGGCATGGAGGACAGCGGTCTTTCACAGTACGCCGTGATAAAGCCTGCAATAAATCCCGACGATGTTTCTACCGTTTTTGTTATAACGAGCTTTAACGGTCAGGGCGGAAACGATACCGAAAATGAATAATGGTGCTGTCAGATGAATATTGATTTAAAACGGAAAAAAGAAAAACGGAACACAGTCATACGCTGGATAATATACGGTCTTATGCTGGCGGTTTCCTATATATTTATGACGACGGCGCCGCTGAGACTCAGAACGCCGCTTTTCGTTATCCCTATCGCAATGTGCATTTCCATGTTTGAAGAGCCCTTTGATTCGGCGGTAACAGGCTGCGTTGCAGGGCTTCTTCTTGATACTGCGCAGGGTACGCTGATAGGGTTAAGCGGAATAGTCCTGCTGTGGTGCTGCCTTATTTCGTCGCTGCTGTTTCATTTCTTTATGAGAAGGCACATATTTAATATAATTATGCTTAATGCTGCTGCGATACTCGGGCAGGGACTTATCCATTACTTTTTTTACTATGCGATATGGGAATATGATCTGTCGGGGAAAATTTTCACGAGAGAATTTATTCCTGTAATGCTCTATACCGAGATCGCTGTAATACCGTTTTACTTTATAATAAGATTCCTTGTGAAAAAATTCGGCGTTATTGTGGAAAGCTATATTGAGGAAAAATCTGACGATATCGTAAGAGAATGAGGCAAGGGATAAATTTCAAAAAGCTGAAAAGGAGGGTTTATAAGCTTGCGTAAATTTTTTGAGCGGCTCAGAGCAGCGTTCTTTTTTATAATAATTCTTGCGATGATGGCGCTTTGTTCCATCGACCTTATGAAAATACAGATAGTTGACGGTGAGGAGTATCTTGAAAAGGCCAAGACTACCCGTCAGGCATCGCAGGTCATAACCTCTCCGAGAGGCGAAATAGTGGATATAAACGGAACAGAGATAGTCAGCAACAAAACAGGATTTAACGTTGTTATAGAAAAGGCTTTTTTTCCAAGCGATAAGGCGGAAATGAACCGTATTATCTGCGGGATCGCCAAAATCCTTGCCGATGACGGAGTTGCATGGATAGATACTCTGCCTATTACCGCAGAAAAGCCATATGAATATCTTGACGCCCGTGACAGCGATATTACAAGGCTGAGAAAAAATATAGGAGTTCAGCATTATGCCACTGCTGAGGACTGCCTTGCGGAAATGTATGAACTGTATGAAATAGATGATTCCTATACCGAGCGTGAAAAGCGAATTATCGCAGGCATTCGCTATGAAATGATCCTCCGCAGCTTTTCACTTTCAAACCGTTACACATTTGCAGAGGATATTCCCATGGATACGGTGGTAAAGCTTAAAGAAGCTGCGTATACTCTTGAGGGAATGGATATCGTGGAAGAGGCTGTCCGTGTTTATGCCGCAGGAGATGTTGCTCCGCATCTTATAGGTACGATCGGTGCTATAAGTGCAGAGGAATATGAGGAAAAGCGCAGTGAAGGCTATGCGCTGAACGATGTTATAGGCAAAGCCGGTATAGAAAAGGCTATGGAAGATGAACTTCGGGGCGAAAAGGGCACACGCACCCTTGAGCTTCTGAACGGAGTTGTGGTTTCGGATATGGTAACAGAGGAAGCCGTTCCGGGCAATACAATTCAGCTTACGATAGATGCAGAATATCAGCGTGATGTACAGGAGATACTTGAAAACCATATCCTTTGGCTGAATAATCAGACCTCTGACAAAGCAAAGGGAACAGAAGCGGACGCAGGAGCGATTGTAGTATTGAATGCAAAAACAGGTGCGCTGCTTGCGGCGGCAACTTCGCCCACATATGATATAAACGATTATCTGACGGACTATGCTTCCGTGGTCAACGGTGAGAATGCGCCGCTTACAAACCGTGCTACTCACGGACTTTACCGTCCCGGTTCAACGTTCAAGACTGTTACCGCTACCGCTGCGCTGAATGAGGGCTATATCGACAGAAATTCAACCATTGTATGCAACAATGTATACACCTACTGGGACGACTACAAGCCTAAATGTACCGGTTGGCACGGAAGAATAAACGTTATTACGGCAATAGAAAAATCCTGCAATATCTT
>JBJESH010000043.1:0-6021 GCA_051882695.1 Oscillospiraceae bacterium
CAGTCAGGCATTTAAAATTGCCGGAAAAATTTTTAACGTTATTGATAATAATACATTAAATGTGCTGGTTCCGTACAATGACAAAGCACAGGAAATAATTAACGAACTTAATTCCGATATTACTCCTGCCGAGGCGGTAAAGCTTCTGAGGAAAGCTCAGAAATATACTGTAGGGGTTTACAGCAGCACAGGCAGAAGGCTTTCCGAAAATAATGCGCTGTACAATCTTAAATGCGGTGCAATAGCACTGAGAGAAGAATTTTACAATTCAGAATACGGTGTAACCGCCGAAGGCGCAGAAATGGAAGCACTCATAATGTAAAAAAACGCCGCATAGAGCGAGCTATGCGGCAAATGAAATAAATTATATAATCATACTAATTTCAATCCACGTCACTAATGTGACGACATTAATTAGTATACCACAATTTTTATTTTAATGTGTAAAAAAAAAATAAATTTTAAAAAATCTCTTGACAAACACATAAATAGTGTATATAATATATGCAGGGGTATATAATCGTATTATATAATCTTACTAGAAAATAAAAAGGAGGTATAAAAATGGACAAACCCAAACACAGAAATACTGTGGAGTTTTCTGTAAAAGGGAAATATGCTCTTTTCAGCGATGTGTTGACAAAGGCAGGAGGAGAACGCGCATCTTACATGATCCCGACCTATGAAGCGTTGAAAGGTATACTTCATTCCATATATTGGAAGCCAACGATCATCTGGATCATAGACAGCGTTCGTATAATGAATCCTGTCAGGACAGTGCGCAAGGGCATACGTCCTATCAAGTACAGCGGCGGAAACGACCTTGCCTATTATACATATCTTGAAGATGTGCATTATCAGGTAAGAGCGCATTTTGTGTGGAACATGAACCGTCCCGAACTGGCAGAGGATCGCAACGAGAACAAGCACCACAACATTGCAAAACGTATGATAGAACGCGGCGGCAGGCGCGATGTCTATTTAGGGACCCGCGAGTGCCAGGCATACGTTGAACCATGCGTTTTCGGTGAAGGCGAAGGAGCATACGACCACAGCGGAGAGATACACTACAGTCTTATGTTACATGGTACGACATATCCGGACGAATTTTCAAATCCGGAGGACAAGGGTATGATGACTATGAGATTCTGGACTCCGGTTATGAAAGATGGTGTGATTGATTTTATTCCGCCTGAGGAATGTACCATTAAGCGCCGCATAAGAGAAATGCCGATCAAGCCTTTCGGAAAGGAACACGGCAATTTCAGCGGACTTGATGAATTTACGGGAGGTGAGACAGATGGGCTGGACTGATGAGCTTTACAAGGTTTATGAATATAACTGCGGAAAAACCGACATTGAACCTATGCTGCTTCCTGTTTCGCACTCTACCGCAAACGCACAGATAGAGCTTACCATTGATGAAAAGGGAAACTTCATATCAGCTCGTACAGTTGACAAATCAGAAGCGGAAACTATTATTCCCGATACAGGAAAAGCAAAAACGGGAAAAACACCTCCACCATATCCTCTTGCAGAAACTTTAAAATATATTGCAGGTGATTATAATACTTATAAGCCTGAAAATGTTAAAGATAATTCCGATTTCTTCAAGGCGTACACAAATCAATTGAACGAGTGGAAAGAAAGCAATTATTCACATAAAGCAGTAAATGCGATATATGAATATGTTTCCAAATCAACTGTTATATCAGATTGTATTAAAAGCGGAGTGCTTCAAATCGACGAAGAAACCGGAAAGCTTGCTAATAAGCAAAAAATAGGTACGGTCGCAGAAAAAGCTTTTGTTAGATTTGTTGTACTGTATGATGACATAACGCTTGAAAATATGACTTGGAAAGACAAGTCGCTATATGATAACTTTATTAATTTCAATAGTGAAAATTTAGGAAATAAACAGCTTTGTTATGCTTTAGGAAAAGAGCTTCCGGTAACATACGTTCACCCGTATCAAATCATAAAAAGGCATGCGCGGGCAAAAATTATTTCTTCAAATGATGATAAAGATTTTACCTTTAGAGGCCGTTTTAGGAACAAGGAAGAAGCCATTTCCGTCAGCTATGATTTCTCTCAGAAAATGCACAATGCACTGAAATGGCTTATCGCAAGGCAGGGCATGAATTTCGGTTCTCTCACTGTTGTAATGTGGGCAAGCCAGATGCAGCCTCTTCCCGATATCAGGAAAAATATTAACGATGACTTTGAAGCTAATTCCTTTCCAGATGAAGACGCCGCTCCGCAAACGGGAATTCAGTTCAGCGAAATTCTGGAAAAATGTATATGGGGTTACAAAAAGGAATTTAAAGCCGATACAAAGGTAATGGTGCTGGGTCTGGACGCTGCAACTACGGGACGTTTGTCAATTGCCATGTATACAGAGCTTGCCGGCTCGGATTTTATGAATAATATCGAAGCATGGCACAAAAACAGCGCTTGCATGAGGTATAATGTCAAGCTTAATGCAAGTATGGAAAACTCGTTCAGTATATATGAAATTGCAAAATGCGCTTTTGGCCCCGAAAGGAACGGAAACCTTGAAGCTCCGGACACGCTCAATGAAACTGTGCTAAGGCTTATTCCATGTGTAATTGAAGGAAGAAAGTTGCCAAAAGACATACTGAACAGCCTTTACAATAGAGCGTCAGCTCCCCTTGCTTTTGAAAAAAGCTATAATCACCGCAGTGTGCTCGAAGCTGCCTGCGGAATGTTAAGATTTGATTTGAAAGGAGAATCACCTATGGCATACGACAAAAACGAAACCGACAGAAGCTATCTTTACGGCTGTCTGCTTGCAATAGCGGACAAAACGGAAAGCGACACCTTTGAAAAGGGAGAAACAAGAATTACAAATGCAAAGCGTTACTGGAATGTTTTTTCATCCCGTCCTTATCAGACATGGAAGATAATTGAAGAACGCCTTCAGCCGTATCTGGACAAGCTGGGAAATTACAGAACGGTATATGAAAAACGTGTTCAGGAAATTATGGATAAGATGGATCTGAAAACATTTGAGGACAACAGCAAGCTTGAACCTGCATATCTGCTTGGTTATCATCATTATACGTCCTATATGTACACAAAAAACGCTGAGAATAACGAGGAGGAATAAACTATGAGCATTTTACAGAACAAAATTGATTTTTCGATGATAATTACCGCTTCAAACGCTAACCCTAACGGCGATCCCCTTAACGGAAACCGTCCGAGAGAAAGCTATGACGGCTTTGGTGAAATTTCCGATGTATGCATAAAGCGCAAGATAAGAAACCGTCTTCAGGACATGGGCGAAAAAATTTTCGTACAGTCCGATGACCGCTGCGATGACGGCTGTGACAGCCTGAGAAGCCGTGCGGAAAATAACGAAGCTCTCAAGAAAATAAGCAACGGCAAGAACACTAATCGGGACGATTACGCAAAAACAGCCTGCCAAGAATGGATAGATGTCAGAAGCTTCGGACAGGTTTTTGCCTTCAAGGATGACAGTGTTTCCGTGGGTGTCAGAGGTCCTGTAAGCATTCAGCAGGCAGTAAGTGTATCTCCCGTCGATATCGTGAGTATGCAGATAACAAAGAGTGTTAACGGAGAAAAAGGCAAGGTCGGCAAGTCATCCGATACAATGGGTACAAAGCACCGTGTTGAATTCGGCTTATACATACTCAACGGCAGCATCAACTGCCAGCTTGCCGAGAAAACAGGCTTTACAGATGAGGACGCAGAAAAGATAAAGGCAGCTCTTGTAACACTGTTTGAAAACGACTGCTCATCTGCACGCCCCGAAGGAAGCATGGAGGTTTGCCGTCTTTACTGGTGGAAGCACGACAGCAAAACTCCGAAATATTCCTCCGCTAAAATCCACCGTCAGCTTGAAGTTAAAGTAAAGGACGGTGTAAGCCGCCCGAGATCCTTCAATGATTACGATATAACGCTTAATGCTATCGACGGCGTTAAAGCAGAAGTTATAGACCTTGTATAATGTACAGCGAAGATGAATATCTGCTTCTTTCGGGTATACAGCATTTTGTATTCTGCCGCCGTCAGTGGGCACTGATACACATCGAGCAGCAGTGGGAAGAAAATTACCGCACTGTTGACGGAAATATCATGCACAGAAATGTCCATGACAGCGGATTCCACGAGAAACGGGGAGAGCTTATAACAGCGAGAGCTATGGCTGTATCCTCTCCCCGTCTTGGGATAAGCGGAGAATGCGACGCTGTTGAATTCCGGAAAAGCGATAACGGAACTGAATTGTTCGGACTTGAAGGAAAATATACTGTTACGCCGGTAGAATACAAGCGCGGCGAGCCTAAAGAAGATGAAAGCGATATCATGCAGCTTGCGGCGCAGGCAATGTGCCTTGAAGATATGCTTTGCTGCGATATCCCATTCGGATATATTTACTACGGAGAGACCAGACACAGGATCAAGGTCGAATTCAGCAGCAGTCTGCGTATGCGTACCGAAAATATCATTGAAGAAATGCACAGTCTGTACAGCCGCAGATACAGTCCCAAAGTTAAGCGTACTAAAGCCTGCAACGCCTGTTCGCTGAAGAATATATGTCTTCCGGTTATCTGCGGAAGCCGAAAAGCGTCCGATTATATAAAAGAAATGCTTGGAGCGGAAGAGGAATGAAAAAATTACTGAACACCTTATATATAACTTCTCCCGACAGGTATTTGTCGCTGGACGGAGAAAATGTTGTTGTGCTTCAAAACGACAATGTGATAGGACGTGTTCCGCTTCACAACCTTGAACGGATAATGACTTTCGGCTATACGGGAGCAAGTCCTGCGCTTATGGGAAAATGTGCTTCGGACGGAATTGAACTGGTGTTTATGTCAGGCAGCGGACGTTTTCTTGCACGGGTCGAAGGTGAAACAAACGGTAATGTTCTTTTGCGGCGCGAACAGTACAGAATAGCAGATGATTCTGTAAGAAGTCTAATGATAGCACGGAATATTATTGCAGGCAAAATTTACAACAGCCGCCATGTTCTTGAAAGAGCCGTCCGTGACCACGGTCCGAAAATCGACATCGCAAAATTCAAACAGAAATCCGAATATTTGCAGGAAGCCGTAAAACAAGTCCTTTCCGCAGAAAATGCAGCCGAACTGCGCGGATATGAGGGTGAAGCGGCGTCGGTTTATTTTTCGGTATTTGATGATATGATATTTCAGCAGAAGGAAGATTTTTATTTTAATTCAAGAAATAAACGTCCGCCTCTTGATAATGTCAATGCAATGCTGTCCTTTGCATATTCGCTTGCAACGGGAATGTGTACGTCGGCGCTTGAAGCAGTCGGGCTTGACGCATATGTAGGATTTATGCATACAGACCGTCCGGGAAGACGTTCTCTTGCGCTTGACCTGGTTGAGGAATTCCGTGCGCTTATGTGCGACAGGTTTGTAATTACACTGATAAATAAACGTATCGTAAATGCAGACGATTTTTATAAGCGCGAGGACGGTGCAGTAATTCTTACCGATGACGGCAGAAGAAAATTTCTGACAGCATGGCAGAACAGAAAGCAGGACGAAATAAAGCACCCGTTTATAAATGAAAAGGTAGAATGGGGAATGCTTCCGTATGTTCAGGCATTGCTGATGTCACGGTATATACGGGGTGACCTTGATTGTTATCCGCCTTTTATGTGGAAGTGATAAAATGCTGCTGTTGATTACTTATGACGTAAATACTCAGGATTCAAAGGGACGGAAAAGACTGAGAAAAGTTGCGAAAATATGTGTTGATTACGGAGTCAGAGTGCAGAATTCGGTATTTGAATGCGTGGTAGATAATGCACAGTACCGGGAGTTGAAATACAAGCTTACTTCAGAAATCGACACTGAAAAGGACAGCCTGAGATTTTATATTCTTGGCAGTAGTAAAAAAGCCAATGTTGAGCATATCGGTGCAAAGGAAACGATTGACGTTGAAGCACCGTTAATAATGTAGTGCGAATGTAAAGTGTACATTTTTTTACAGTAACATTCGCAG
>JBJESH010000044.1:0-1517 GCA_051882695.1 Oscillospiraceae bacterium
TATGATAGGCGCGTACAATGTGCTTAATGCCGTTGAAGCTATTGCCGCCTGCCTGAAGCTCAATCTTGGCGTCAATGCAATTACAAGTGCTCTGGCTGTTTTCAAGGGCGTTAAGGGCCGCTGCGAGTTTATTCCCACGGGCAGAGATTTTATGGTCATCTGCGACTATGCACACTCTCCCGACGCACTGGAAAATATGCTTCCAAATATTAAGGAAAACTGCAAGGGACGGCTTATCTGCCTTTTCGGCTGCGGCGGCGACCGTGACAAAACCAAGCGTCCGCTTATGGCAAGGGCAGCGGAAAAATATGCCGATATACTGATAGTTACTTCGGATAATCCCCGCAATGAAGACCCCGACGCCATCATTGACGATATTATCGGCGGACTTTCACTTATGAAGCCGTATATAAGAATTACCGACCGCAAGGCGGCTATCCGCAGAGCGATAACTCTTGCCGAAAAGAATGACATTGTCGTTCTGGCAGGAAAGGGTCACGAGGATTATCAGATATTAAAGGACAACGTTCATATCCACTTTGACGAGCGTGAGATAGTCAAGGAAATTATGCGCGGCTATACAAGAAAGCGCTATGACCCGAATGCTCAGGAATATGTCACCATCAACGAGCTGATGGACATTACGGGAGGCAAGCCGTATTCTATCAGAAATTTTGACAGAAGAGTTGCTATGTCATCGCTTTTCTCCGATACGAGAAATATTATTCAGGGCGGAGTATTTGTTGCAATAAAGGGTGAACGTTTTGACGGGCATGATTTTGCGGCTCAGGCGGTAGAGCAGGGCGCAGTATGCGCTATTACCGAGCGTACACTGGTGGACGTTCCGAGCATTGTTGTAAAAAGCACACGCAAGGCTCTGCTTGACCTGTCAAGATATTTCAGAATGAAATTCGATCCGGTCGTAGTCGGCGTTACCGGCAGTGTCGGAAAAACTACAACGAAAGAAATGATAGCACTGGCGCTTTCCTGCCAGCACAGTGTATTTAAAACAGAGGGCAACCATAACAATGAGATAGGTCTGCCGTTTACAGTGTTCAAGCTTAACCGCAGCTGTTCGGCGGCTGTGTTTGAAATGGGTATGTCTGATTTCGGAGAGATAGAAAGGCTTTCAAGGGCTTCTCACCCGAATATATGCGTAATAACGAATATCGGCTATTCGCACATTGAAAATCTTGGTTCTCAGGAAGGTATACTTGAAGCCAAGCTGGAAATTCTCAAGGGTGCCGAAAGAAAAGCACCGCTTATTATTAACGGCGATGATCCGCTGCTTGCCCCTCTGAAGGAAGAATACGAGGGTTACCGTGAGGTAATCACCTACGGTATTGACTCGGAAAATGTTGATTACAGAGCGACCGAGATCGTGACCAATCCGGATAGAATGTATTTCAACATCAGACATAATGATGAGATAATTTGTGACGTTACGCTTTTCTGTCTCGGCAAGCATAATATTTATAACGCTCTTGCGGCGGTCTGCACAGCAATATGCGCAGGCT
>JBJESH010000045.1:0-6016 GCA_051882695.1 Oscillospiraceae bacterium
TGCTGTAATAAAACACAAATTTTTGTGCATAATAACAAATGTGAAAAAAAGTATTGACAAAACAGGTAAAGTATGATAATATATATAAGTCGCTTGAAGAGCTTCGCTGATATATCCATTGTATTGGGATATAGCCAAGCGGTAAGGCAGCGGACTTTGACTCCGTCATTTCGGTGGTTCGAATCCACCTATCCCAGCCAGTCAAAAAGTTCGTTGTGATTTTTGACAGCGAACTTATATATTGGGGTGTCGCCAAGCGG
This sequence comes from Oscillospiraceae bacterium, assembly GCA_051882695.1. Lineage (GTDB taxonomy): Bacteria > Bacillota > Clostridia > Oscillospirales > Ruminococcaceae > RGIG8773. Next base: position 261 of record JBJESH010000045.1, read on the forward strand.
TAAGGCACTTGACTCTGACTCAAGCATTACCGGGGTTCGAATCCCTGCACCCCAGCCAACAAGATCGATCCGTTCTTTGCATTGCAGAGGACGGATTTTTTCTGTTTATCCGCTCAAAGCTTCGGAGTGTGGGTCATAGCATAGGCAACAAGCTTGTCAAGGTCGTATGAATGCTCTGAGGAAAGCTGAACAGACCCATGCGGATTGTCCTTTTTCAGCCACTCGGAAAGAGTGGTATAGTGATTGCTGTAAGGACGGCATCCGCTGTTCATAATATAGCTGTCAGCACGGTTAATGCAGTCATTTACCGCCGATTTTCCGTATTCCTCACACAACGAGCGGTACTGCTCCTCTGTCAGCCTTACATATTTCCCGAAGCTTTTGTTGTTGTCGTCCTGTCCGTCACCGCCGCAGGCGGAATTGTCATTTACATAAGCATTGTCATTTACAATAGCATTATCATTATCAGTTTCATTCTCATCATCATTATCGGGTTTTTTTGCTTTTTCGGAAAAGCCTTTGCTTTCTTCCGAAACCACTTGCTTTTTGGGTCTGCCGCCAAGCCTGCCCGATTCTCTGCGCTTTTCGCAAACACTTTCGTATTCGGCTCTGTCCCGTTCAAGATTGCTTTTTATGGGAAGAAACGCCATTTTTACAAGCCTGTCCATATCGGGAGCAGCGCCGTCAATTTCGTGAGCAAAAATTGCCTTGATAAGCTGCCCCGCTTCCTCGTCGGTCAGCTCGGAAAATATCTCCCCGTAGCTGTGATAAAGTATGAATGATTTTTTCTCCGGCATAAGCTTTGCTGCTCCTTTAAAGTAAAGATATACCTTAATTCTATCCGTAAAAGGGCGGCTTTTCAACGTTTTCGGTGCATATTCTGCGATATGGATATAAACGGGTCTTTGACGGCGTGCAACTTTTATGGTAATTTTAAAGCGGATTGAAATTTTTTTGTAAGGTAAATATAACGTGGCTGTGTACGGAAGGGCTGACAAGCTGTTTTGTGTTTGCGGTGGAGATTATACAGTACAATTGATTGTCAAAAAATATTTACAAAACTTGCGATAAATGGTATAATAAACTGTAACAACAGCGGTGGGGGTTATGTAATGAAAAATAAAATATCATATTCCGAAAGAAGAAACAGCGAGATTAAAAAGAACTGTATTATAGGCGGAATTGTGCTGATAATTTTGGGGATCGCTTTCGGTATTATTGCATTTTTAACATTTGCGGAAAACGTTGCTACGGCTTGTATAATTATGTTTTTGGCACTTTCTGCAATTGTTATCGGGGTTATCTGGTTCGGAATGCCTGAAAAAGTAAAGCAGCAGGAAGCCGATGCAAATGACGTTGAATCAAAGGAATTTGCAAAAATTCTTAAACGTCGTGACCGTATGCAAAAGAAACAGCGGGAATTTGCTTTAAAGGCTAACCACAAGCTGTATACAGAGTTGCTCGGTACGAAATTTACGGCGGTGTTTTTAATTTTTTTTATTGGCGCATTAATAGCATTGTACCTGTGGATTGAATTTGAAAATATTGCCCTTTCAGGCATAGTTGTTTTTATTATGGCGGTTCTGACTTTAATAATATTTTTCGATTCGCCATATAAGAAGCTGAAAAAATGTGCAGAAGAAAAATATCTGGATTTTAAAGAGGTTGAAAATGATTATTCATGCGGTGAAGTATACCGACACGAAAACGAACTTATCGGTATCGGAAACAGTTATACAATATTCGTTTGCAATGAAATAAAGCAAATCATCTGCAATAACACTATTGTGGCAGCTGAGCCGTTTTATGAAGTAATAGATATGTACAATAACGGACTTTACACAGGTTCTATGCGTAAATGCTATGTTACAGTTTATACGTCTTTCGGTGAATTTTTCAGAATAAAATGTGCCGAATTTGCCGAGGAGCTTATTATTGAAGCGTATGTAAAACGCAAGATGTACTTGCATAAGGATTTTGAACTGATTAACAGAGAAAATTATCCCGTTTATTTTAATAAATAGTTACTATTATTACCCGAAGATGAATTTCTTCGGGTTTGTTTTTGGTTTTACGGCTTTGTGAAACAGTCAATTTTCCATTTATACATTATATATCCATAAATTTATATGTAAATGTGGACAATTATTTGTTAATACGCCGTTTGTTCTTGATAAATTATTGACAAAGTTGCGGAAAGCAGGTATAATATATAATGTATTTTATGTATATGAAAGGATGGTTCGGAATGGGATACACTTTAACCGAAAAAATTCTGAAGGCTCACCTTGTTGACGGCGAATTCGTCAAGGGCAAGGAGATCGGAATCCGCATTGACCAGACTCTTACTCAGGACGCAACAGGCACTATGGCATACCTCGAATTCGAGGCTATGGGCGTGCCGAGAGTTAAGACAGAACGTTCTGTTGCATATATCGACCACAATACTCTCCAGTCAGGCTTTGAAAATGCCGACGACCACCGCTTTATCGGCTCTGTAGCTAAAAAGCACGGCATCTACTTCTCTCGTCCCGGCAACGGTATCTGCCATCAGGTACACCTTGAACGCTTCGGCATCCCCGGCAAGACCCTTATCGGCTCCGACAGCCATACCCCCACAGGCGGCGGTATCGGCATGATCGCAATCGGCGCAGGCGGACTGGACGTTGCTGTTGCAATGGGCGGCGGCGCTTACTATATTACATACCCTAAGATAGTTAACGTTAAGCTGACCGGCAAGCTTAACCCCTGGGTAGCAGCTAAAGACGTTATCCTTGAAGTCCTCCGCATCATGTCCGTAAAGGGCGGCGTGGGCAAGGTCATCGAGTACACAGGCGAGGGCGTTAAGACTCTCAGCGTGCCCGAGCGTGCAACAATTACCAACATGGGCGCAGAGCTTGGCGCAACTACTTCTATATTCCCCTCGGACGAAATTACAAAGCAGTTCCTTGACGCTCAGAAGCGCGGCGAGGTATGGACAGAGCTTTCCGCAGACCCGGACGCAGTTTACGACGAGGTCATCGAGATAAACCTTTCCGAGCTTGCACCTCTTGCAGCCTGTCCTCATTCTCCCGACAATATCAAATCTGCAACTGAGCTTGCAGGCATGAAGATAGATCAGGTCTGCATCGGTTCATGTACAAACAGCTCACTTATGGATATGATGAAGGTCGCTCACATTCTCAAGGGCAAGACCGTTCACCCGGACGTTTCACTTTCTATTGCTCCCGGTTCAAAGCAGGTGCTCAATATGCTTGCCCAGAACGGCGCTCTTGCAATTATGATAGACGCAGGCGCAAGAATTCTCGAAAGTGCCTGCGGACCTTGTATCGGTATGGGTCAGTCGCCTAATTCAAAGGGTATCTCTCTCCGTACCTTCAACAGAAACTTTGAGGGACGTTCCGGCACAAAGGACGGTCAGATTTACCTCGTATCTCCCGAAATGGCAGCCGCTTCCGCAATTGCAGGCGTACTTACCGACCCGAGAACTCTCGGCGAAATGCCGGTATTTGAAATGCCCAAGGAGTTCGTTATCAACGACAATATGATAGCTGCTCCGGCACCCGTTGAGGAAATGGACAAGGTAGAGATACTCAGAGGACCCAACATCAAGCCTTTCCCCACAACAAAGCCTCTTGCAGACTGCATTGAAGCTCCCTGCTCGCTTAAAGTCGGCGACAATATCACTACCGACCACATCATGCCGGCAGGTGCAAAGATACTTCCTCTCCGTTCAAATATCCCTGCAATTTCCAAGTTCTGCTTTACCGTGTGCGACGAGAAATTCCCCGAGCGCGCAGAAAGCCTCGGCAAGAGCATTATCGTGGGCGGCGCAAACTACGGTCAGGGCTCGTCCCGTGAGCACGCTGCACTTGCTCCTCTCCACCTGGGCGTAAAGGCTGTTCTGGTAAAGAGCTTTGCGAGAATACACCGCTCCAACCTTATCAACGCAGGTATTCTTCCTCTCACATTCGTGAACGAGGCTGACTACGACAAGATCTCGCAGGGCGACGAGCTTGTGCTTGCAAACGTACGTGCAGATATCGAAGCAGGCAAGACGGAGCTTACCGTAACAAACAAGACTACGGGCGCTGAAATTCCCGTACTCTGTGAGCTTTCGGGAAGAACAAAGGATATTATCCTTGCAGGCGGTCTCCTTGACTACACAAGAGAAAGCCTGAAGTAATGAACGAGTTTTTTTCAGATAAAGAGTACTTTTTATCCACTCCACAGCTGATATGCGTTGGAATTGCAATAGCGATCGTTTATGCAATAAAATGGGCGGCGAAAAAATATTTTCCCGATATGAATGAGAAGAACGTCAATGTAATTTCTTCGATAGCATTTTTTATTGTATTGACGATCGGTTTCATTATCACAAAAGATTAATATGGATACAAATATTTACTCCGTATCGTCAAGATGCGGCAAGGACTGCACACGGTGCGGAATGAAAACCGAAGAACTATGCGCAGGCTGTCTTGAGCTTGAAGAGGGAAACTGGGCAGGGGACTGCGAGATAAAGAAATGCTGCGAGGAAAAGCAGCTTGAGCATTGCGGCAAATGCCCCGATTTTCCCTGCGACCTGCTGAGGAATACCTCCTTCGACGAGGAGGAGGGCGACAACGGCGAACGACTTGTTAACCTGAAACGCTGGGCGGAGGAAAGCTCCTCACGGAAGCAGACCTCGGGAAGCCTTATTCTCGGCGGCTTTGCCGTGGGAGTATCGGCAGGCGCGGTATTCGGTGCGCTGTCGGGCAGCTTTGCGGCGGTCATGTTTGCGTGTATTCTCGTGGGAACTGCTGTGGGCGTTATGGTTGATATTACTAAGAAAAAGTAGCTGTCCCCGTATCATTACGGCTATACCGAAACTGTAACCATTGGCAACTTTAAATTTATTATAAACGGAGGTCTTGAAAATGGCTGAAAAAATCAAAATGACTACACCTATTGTCGAAATGGACGGCGACGAAATGACCCGTATCATCTGGAAGATGATAAAGGATATCCTTATTCTTCCTTACATTGACCTTAAAAGCGAGTATTACGACCTCGGTCTTGTTCACCGCAACGAGACTAACGACCAGGTAACTATCGACAGTGCCGAGGCTACAAAGAAGTACGGCGTTGCTGTAAAGTGTGCAACCATTACCCCCAACGCACAGAGAATGACCGAATACAACCTGAAGGAAATGTGGAAGTCACCTAACGGTACTATCCGTGCTATCCTCGACGGTACAGTGTTCAGAAAGCCTATCCTTGTAAAGGGTATCGTTCCTTACATTCCCACATGGACTAAGCCTATCACTATCGCCCGTCACGCTTACGGCGACATCTACAAGAACACCGAGCTTCGCGTTAAGGCAGGCTCAAAGGCTGAGCTGGTAGTTACCGACAAGGACGGCAACGAGACCCGTGCCCTTATCCACGATTTCAAGAACTCCGACGGTGTAATTCAGGGCGTTCACAACCTTGACGATTCAATCGCTTCTTTTGCACGTTCCTGCTTCAACTTTGCTCTCGACGCAAAGGAGGACCTGTGGTTCGCTTCAAAGGATACTATTTCCAAGACCTACGACCACCGCTTCAAGGATATTTTTGCAGAAATTTACGAGAACGAGTACAAGGAAAAATTCGAGGCGGCAGGCATTGAGTATTTCTATACACTTATTGACGACGTTATCGCAAGAGTTGTACGTTCAAACGGCGGATTTATCTGGGCTTGCAAGAACTATGACGGCGACGTAATGTCCGAT
>JBJESH010000046.1:0-6005 GCA_051882695.1 Oscillospiraceae bacterium
CGTAAAAGGTACAGCTAAAAAAGGCGAGGTAAAAGAGGTTTCGGACGGTTACGCAAGAAACTTCCTTATCGGCAAGGGACTGGCAGTTGAAGCCAACGCCAAGAATATGTCCGACCTGGCAGGAAAGAAGTCCTCGGAACAGCACAAGGCTGACGTTGCAAAACAGGAGGCTCTTGCTGCTGCTGCTCAGATAAAGGGCAAAAAAGTCGTATGCAGATCAAAGGCAGGTCAGGGCGGAAAGCTTTTCGGCTCGGTAACGGCAGGAAACATCGCAGACCTTATGGCAGAACAGCTTGGCGTTAAGGTTGACAAGAAGAAGATATCCCTCAGCACCGAGATCAAAGCCTTCGGTACTTACACCGCAGAGGTAAAGTTCCTTGCAGGCATCTCTGAGAAGCTCACCGTTGAGGTCGTTGAGGAATAAGCAAACTTTTTGCTGCTTACCGTTAAAATGAAAAATAAAAAGTTAAAAGTTACCGGAGGTGCAAAATGGATCTTAACCTTGATATAGGAGAACTGCCCTATAACCTTGAAGCGGAACAGACCGTGCTGGGTGCGCTGCTTCTCGACCCCGAATCGATCAGTATTGCAATGAATTACATAAAGCCGGACAGCTTCTATGTCACAAAGCACCGGGATCTTTTCGCAATTATAATAAGACTTTTTACCCTCGGCGTAAATGCGGATATTATCACCGTTATCAATGACGCCGTAAAAGAGGGCATTTTTGAAAGCACTACCGCAGGCAAGGAATACCTTGCCTCAATAATGGAGAGTGTACCCACTACAAAAAATATTGAAAGCTACTGCAAGATCGTTGAGGAAAAATACTATATCCGCAGTCTCATCACTACTGCAAGGGATATAATAGAAGCCTCCTCCGCAGGTCAGGAAAGTGCATCGCAGCTTCTTGACTATGCAGAACAGAAGATATACGATATCCGCAGGGGCAAGGCTACCGACGGTATGATGAAGATCGACGAGGTAGTGCTTGAAGCTTACGACGAACTGGGAAGAAAGTCCGGTCCCGACAAGGAGCAGTACCTCGGTGCAAAATCCGGCTTTGCCGACTTGGACAGCGTGATAACAGGTCTGAACAAATCCGACCTGCTTATCGTTGCGGCGCGTCCCGCAATGGGAAAGACCTCTTTTGTACTCAACATCGCTTCAAACGTTGCCCGAAGAAACAAGGACATGGAGATAGTTATTTTCTCTCTGGAAATGTCCAAGGAACAGCTTGTTACCCGTATGCTCTCTTCGGAAAGTCTTGTTGAAAGCGAATACCTTATGAAGGGCAATATTTCGGGCGACCAGTGGGTAAAGCTTGCCGAAGGTGCAGAAAGACTTTCGGGTATGAATATCTATCTTGATGACACCGCAGGCATAACTGTACCCCAGATGAAAGCCAAGCTGCGCCGCCTGAAAAATCCGGGACTTGTTATCATAGACTATCTTCAGCTGATGAATTCCAGCCGCCGTATTGAAAACCGTGTAAATGAGATCTCGGAGATAACCCGTCAGCTGAAGCTTATGGCAAAGGAAATGAACGTACCTGTTATCACACTTTCGCAGCTTTCGCGTTCGGTAGAATCCAGAACGGACAAGCGTCCTATCCTGTCAGACCTGAGAGAATCAGGCTCTATCGAGCAGGACGCCGATATAGTAATGTTCCTGTACCGTGACGGATATTACAATAAAGAAAACCCCGACCAGACCCTTGCGGAATGTATCGTAGCCAAAAACCGACACGGTGAAACGGGTACTGTGAACCTCCGCTGGAATGGACAGTATACATTGTTTCTGGGTGCGGATATGTTCAATAAGCAACAGCCTCCCGGAAAATAAATAAAAAGCAGCAAATCGTAGGGGCGGATTCCATATCCACCCGAAAATAAAAGGACAGCCATGCAGGAAAAAGTTAAAGCAGTTATCGCAAAATATAATATGCTTTCAGCAGGGGAAACTGTTTTCGCCGCTTTATCGGGCGGCGCAGACAGCGTTGCCCTGCTTCTTGTGCTTGCGGAGCTTTCGGAAAATACAAACTTAAATTTTGGTCTTGCCGCCGTTCATGTCAACCATATGCTTCGGGGTGAGGAAAGCGACCGTGATGAGGCCTTCTGCCGTGACCTCTGCAAAAAAATGAATATCCCTCTGACAGTTTTTCGTGAGGACGCTGCCGCTTTTTCACGTTCTCTGGGAGTATCCGTTGAAACAGGTGCAAGAGAGCTTCGCTACAAGCTTTTTGATTCTCTGAACGCCGATAAGATAGCTACTGCCCACAACCTGAACGACAATGCCGAGACAGTCCTTTTCCGTATGGCAAGGGGTACAGGTCTGCATGGATTGACGGGAATACCGCCTGTTCGGGGTAAAATTATCCGTCCGCTGATATTATGTACCCGTGACGAGATAGAGGAGTACCTGCATACAAAGAGACAGAACTTTGTCACAGACAGCACTAATCTTTGCGATGACTTTGCAAGGAACAGGATACGGCATAAAATTATGCCGGAAATGTCAGCCGTTCACGAAGGCTTCCTCTCCTGCGTGAGCCGTATGACCGCTTCTCTTGCCGAGGACGAGGATTTTCTTATGCAGGAGGCACTGAAATGCGAAAGCTCTGACCTGCGTACTCTTCATCCTGCAATAAGAAAAAGAGTCATCATAAATCTTCTGAAAACGCATAAGCTTAAAATAAATGCCGCAAAAATTGAAGAGATAGACTCTCTTGCTCTTTCGGGAAACGGCAAAACGGAAGCGGAAAACGGCATTTACGTCCTGTGTGAAAACGGTAAGCTCCGTGTTTATTCCGACAGCGATTCAGATGCTCCCGAACCGAAAATTATTACTGAATACGGCGAATATCCTTTTCACAGTGATAAAATTGTGAAAATCTCGAAAGAAACAGACGAAAAGATGTTCTCAAAGGGCAATGTTAATAAAAAGTCCACAATTTATTATGCGGATTGTGATAAAATACAAGATAGTATTGTTTTGCGCAACAGACTCCGAGGGGATAAGATCAAGCCTGTTGGGTCGGCGCACACAAAGGAACTGCGTAAGCTTTTGCAGGAACGTCTGCCGAAAGAGGAACGAAAGCTCTCAGCCGTGCTTGAGGACAAAAACGGCATTATCTGGGCGGAGCACGCAGGGATCTCCGACAGAGTAAAAACGGACGAAAATACGAAAAATTATCTTGTTATTGAAATAAAAAAGAAATTTTAGCTGATTTAAGATTTACAAATATAATATTCACTGTTAAAAGTGAATAGTGAAAAGTAATTAAGGAGACAACAAATCAATGAACTTCAACCCGGAAGAAGTCAACAGAAAAATCAAGCGTGTAATAATTACCGAGGAAGAAATAAAACAGAAGATCGCCGAGGCAGGAAAGCTTATCAGCGAAAAATATGAGGGAAAACCTCTGCTGCTGGTGAGTATCCTTAAAGGCGCATTCGTCTTTATGGCAGACCTTTGCAGGGCAGTGACCATCCCCTGCGAGATAGGCTTTATGTGTGCCCAGAGCTACTACAACGGCACAAGCTCCTCGGGCATAGTAAATATTACTATGGATCTAAAACAGGACGTAAGCAATTACCATGTGATAATTGTTGAAGATATAATAGATACGGGAAGAACTCTGCATGATGTGATGAAGCTGCTGAAAGCACGCAAACCGCTTTCACTGGAGGTAGTTACCCTGCTTGACAAGCCCGACCGAAGAGTCGTAAGTCTTGACGCTGATATGCCGCTTTTCACTATTCCCGATTTGTACGTCATTGGCTACGGTCTTGACTGCGGCGAGCTTTACCGCAATCTGCCGTACATTGCTGAATACGACATTTAATAAGGAGCAGAAAAACAGTTTTACGGCTCCTACTCAATAAGAAAGGATTGATAACAATTGGGCAAAAAAAGCAACAAATTTGCAATTGCATATGCGCTGGTAATAATCTCTCTGCTTGCGCTTGCAGTGGTACTTCTCAGACAGGCTGCAAAGCCTGAGGCAGAGTATTCTTATTCTGAAATAATGCAGTATTTCGACAACTATCAGGTCTCCGAAATGACCTTTGATCTGGGCACAGGCGAACTGGAAATGACCGTTGAGGGACAAGAAAAGCCTATCAGCTATACCGTCCCCAATGTAACTGTTTTCCTTAACGAAATACAGACAGGCAGCGAAAATTACCGCCGTGAGTATAACGAAAGACACCCTGACGCTCCGCTGAAAATGGAGTACTACAAAATACAGGATACATCATGGCTTTATAATCTTCTTCCCTCACTGCTCATCATAGGACTGATGATATTCTTCTTTTTCTTTATGATGAGACAGGCGGGCGGCGGCGGAAAAATGAACAATTTCGGCAAAGCCAACGTCAAAAACGCTGCAGGAAAGAAGCATACCTTCAACGATGTTGCAGGCGCAGACGAGGAAAAGGAAGAGCTTGCCGAGATCGTTGACTTTCTTAAAAACCCGAAAAAATACACCGAAATGGGTGCCCGTATCCCCAAGGGCGTACTGCTCATGGGCCCTCCGGGTACAGGTAAGACTCTCCTTGCAAAAGCCGTTGCAGGCGAAGCAGGCGTGCCGTTCTTCTCAATTTCCGGTTCGGACTTCGTTGAAATGTTTGTCGGCGTAGGTGCTTCAAGAGTCCGCGACCTTTTTGAAACTGCAAAGAAAAATTCCCCGTCGATCATCTTTATCGACGAGATCGACGCCGTGGGACGTCAGAGAGGCGCAGGTCTCGGCGGCGGTCACGACGAGCGTGAGCAGACCCTTAACCAGCTCCTTGTTGAAATGGACGGCTTTGAGGGCAATGAGGGAATTATCGTTATGGCAGCCACAAACCGCCGTGATATTCTCGATCCGGCGCTTCTCCGTCCGGGACGTTTCGACCGTGAAATTACTGTCGGCTATCCCGATGTAAAGGGCAGAGAGGCTATCCTGAAGGTACACTCCAAGAACAAGCCCCTTGCTCCCGACGTTGACCTTAATGTTATCGCAAAAACAACTCAGTTCTTCACCGGCGCAGACCTTGAAAACCTCCTTAACGAGGCAGCTCTTCTTGCAGCAAGAGCAAACCGCAAGGCTATTACCGAAACGGATATCGAGGAAGCTACACTCAAGGTAATCGCAGGCCCCGAGAAGAAATCTCATATCATTACCGACCGCGACCGACGCATCACCGCTTACCACGAAGCAGGGCACGCTGTTGCAGGGTACTTCCTGCCCGAGTGCGATAAAATTCATCAGGTCACAACGATCCAGAGAGGTCAGGCGGCAGGTCTTACTGTAAGCCGTCCCGAAACCGACGACAGCCACGTTACAAAGGGCAAAATGTATCAGGATATCGTTATGACTATGGGCGGCCGTGTTGCCGAGGCGATCACCTTTGATGATGTATGCACAGGCGCAAGCGGTGATATCCAGCAGGCAACAAAACGTGCAAGAGCAATGGTAACACAATACGGCTTCTCCGACAAGCTTGGCCCCGTACTTTACGGCGGTGATTCCAACGAAGTGTTCCTTGGCAGAGATTACGGCCATACGCACCAGTACAGCGAAAGCACCGCAAACCTTATCGACAGTGAAGTAAAGCGCATTATTACAGAGGCTTACGATGAGTGTAAGGCTCTTCTTACCGAACATAAGGATAAGCTTGCCGAGGTTGCGGAATATCTTATTGAAAACGAAAAGATCAGCGGCGATGATTTTGAAAAGCTTATGAAGGGCGAACTTGACTGGAGGAAAACCGAAGAAAAGGCAGAGGAAAACATTTCTTCCGATACTGCCGAAATAATTGAGGATAATAAGGATAACGAAAACAACTCGGAAAAATAAAATTATCCCGTTAAAAACAAATTCGGGCGGCTTTAGGAAAATGACCGTATAGAAGTATGTAAGGGTACCGGGCAATAATACTAAAAACCAATTAAACTGTAGACAAAAAACCATCGCATAATCCATATACGCAAGATTATGCTCGATTTTTTGTACAGTT
>JBJESH010000047.1:0-5994 GCA_051882695.1 Oscillospiraceae bacterium
AGGTGGTCATCGTACTTGTCATCGGGAAGTCTGAAATCATCGAAAACTTCAGTTCTGCCGTTCGGTCCTTCCGGTCCGATATTAGCGCCAAATGTAGTGAGAACCAGATTTCTCCACCTGTTGTTGCCGCCGGTAGCCCGTACCGTATCGACAAAAAGCTCGTTTATCCTGTTGTGCCATTCTATAAAATCCGCACCCTCGGGCTGCCAGCTCCAATACTGTATATAATTGCCGTTTTCGTCAGTACCTTCCCCATAGGTTTCGTTTGCTCCCCCAAACAGAAGCTTTTCATCGTAATCCTTGAATCTTACGGCTATCTGCTTCCAGATCTTTGCGTATTTTCCGAATTCTCGGTAAAGCTCTCCTTATTGGGCTTTAACCATACGGCGGAGTTGTCTGCTGAAGTCATAATACAGTACATATCCTGCTCCAAGATCATGTCCACGACTTCCTGCACACGGTCAAGCCAAGGCTCGTAAATATTTGCGTCCTTGTCGGCATGATTACCCCATGAGACGTAGAAACATACACTGTCAAAACCGGCATTTTTGATAGCCGCTATGTATTCTTTTGTAACAGGCGGGTTGCCCCAAGCGGTTTCAAATACTTCCGGGTCGCGTCCCTGATGGTTTTCGTCCCAACCGGGGTTTACGCCGTCATTGGAAAACCACTCATCTTCAAAGTCAATAGATTCAAAGGTATTGCCGATGTGCAGGCCCGCGTGCATATTCGCCACCGCTTCGTGGGCGGTCTCAAACTCCTTTGCCTTTGCCGCGAAGGACGTAAGCGGTGTACACAGCAGGCAGGTCACCACCGCCAGCAGCACGGCTAAAAATTTTTTCATTTTCATAGAAAACCCCTCCTTTATTATTTTGCTGCGTCAACTATTGCCTTGGTAAGCTCCGGGAAGTGCCATTTATACGTGTCATGATCTATCAGACCTGTGCTGCAGGTAACGCCTTCTCCGGGAAGATCACTTACACCGCAATCCCACCAAAAGCAGGGTACACCAAGCTTTTTCGCTTCGGATATATAGTATTTTGCGTGCTTGATCCTTTCGGAAGTATTATTCTTGTTACATGTTCCGAACTCGCCGATAATAACGGGAATGCCTTTCTTTACAAGAAATTCATTGATCTCCCACATTGCATTGTCTATTGATGATTTTGCAGCGGAATCAAATTTTGTTTCTTCATAATCTACGGAGAGAGAAAGACCCCAAGGACAATATGCGTGTACATCAACTATTATCTTATCGTCGTTGTTGGGGATCTTAAGACCTTTTAGAAGATCCTCGGCGGTAAATCCGCAGCTGGAAGTGATCATAAGGCATCGGTTCTTATTATTTCCGCCCGTTGACCTGACAGTATCTACAAACAGCTGATTATACTTATTGACGTTTTCCGCATCTTCCTTAATAACATACCATTCATGATCCGTGCCGATGGCGCGCGGTTCGTTCATTCCCTCAAAAATAAGACGTTCGTCATAATTTTTGAAACGTTTTGCAATTTGTGTCCATACGTTTTTGAATTTCTTTACAGTAGTATTGTCATACTTCTCCATTGAAAGCCAACTGTTCTCGTGGTGAGTGTTGAGTATTACATACATCCCGTTGTCATAAGCGTAATCCACAACTTCCTGCACTCTGTCAAGCCATTGTTTACTGATATTGCCGTTTTTGTCCATATGATCTCCCCAAGAAACGGGTATTCGCACCGCATTAAAGCCGGCTTTTTTAGAAGCTGTGAAAAATTTCTCGGAAATGGGTTTATTGTTGCTCCATGCATTTTCGTAATCCATCTCATCATCCAGCCAAAAACAATTATATGGCTCAAGACAGCCGCCCAGATTTATTCCTACCTTTATCTTATCGACCAGAGCCTGTCCTGTCAATTTAGAAGAAATCTTTCCTCCCCGTACCACTTTGACAGTACATTCGGCTTTATAGCTTGTGTCTTTGACCTTGACGGTTATCTTCGCCGTACCGATACCCTTTGCCGTTACTTTGCCCTTGCTGACCGTAGCAACAGACTTGTCCGAGCTGCTCCACTGTACGGTAGCCTTGCTCATGCCGGACAGCGTTGGTTTGAGAGTGTAGCTCTTGCCAATGGCAATGGAAACGCTTGTCTTATTAAGTGATATGCCGTTCTTTGTTGCTGCAAAGGACGTCAGCGACATACACATAACGCACATCACCGCCGCCAACATCAGGGACAGTATCTTTCTTAACCTCATAGAAAATCCTCCTTATGAATTATATTTCTATAATTATATCACATAAAAAAACATTTTTGGTACGCAGCTTGCAGACTTCCGGTAAATTTATATATAAATCGACCTGAAATGCTTTTCAAGCAAAAATCCCGAGATCGTTTTTCAGATCCCGGGATAAAAAATTGAAAATATGTATTCTGCCTGTTTCAAGCGTCTGCATCGGACAATTTCGCCGATTTAACTATAAAATTGACTGTCCGAAAGCCTATTCCATACTTACCGAGCTTTTCAACGGCGTCGTGAGATAGTATCAATGTACATTCTGTCTGTCCTTTTTCCAGGTTGATAAAGCCGTCGCTGTTTCTATCGTTCTCGCAGTCTATTTCCCCGATAAGATCCATCCATTCCGCATCATCGCCGACTAATGCAATGGGAATAAAATTTGCATAGTTATACAGTCCGGCGATCTCTGTTTCAAGGGTGATCTTTATATCACCCTCATAGTTTTCCAGCACGCTTTTGGGAATAGTCTTGCTCAAAGCATAATCGCCTAAATACTCGCTGTCAAGCTCTATGAAATACGGGGTTTTGGTATCGGTTATTTCTTCATATTCTGTCGCTTCCTCAACAGCCTTTTCAACAGTCGCAGATTTTATGAGCAGGTTATAGATCTGAAAAGCAATCCCTCCATCTCCCAGAGTTTCAATGACCTCACGGGAAACAGTAAATTTGCAGGTTTTCTGATTCTTTCCCACAAGGATAGATCTTCCGTCATCGCCTGCCCGTTCAAATAGCGTTAAAACCTTCAGATTAGTCCACCTGTCATCGGAGCTGACGGGCTTAAGCGAATAATAATCGCCGTCCTTGCCCTCTGCTAAAGTTTCGATATCAAGTGTTATCTGTACATCTCCGTCAATGGAATCAAGAATGCTTTTAGGTATTTCCGCCCCGTAGTTCCAGTCGCCAACATAGCTGCTGTCAAGCTGTATGAAATTCTTTCCCTCGGAGTAGCTTTCAGACAAAGCGGATGTTGTAACCTCGCTCTCCGAAGATGTTGTATCTGAAGCAGCCGATGTATAGACCGCATCCTCAACATTATCGCTTCTCAAATTTGAAGCTAAAGCCAAAACAAGCACAAAGACAGCAATACCCGATACAGCAGCCAATACAGCCGCAGCCGGCGTTTTTTTATACATTTTCCGCAGAGCAGCTTCACATTCTGCCGCATTGCGATAGCGCTTCTCGGGAGCAAATTCGGTACAGCGCTTTATGACTGCGGAAAGTCTGCGCGACATTCCCGAGGCTTCAAGCTTCGTTGAACCTGTTACAAGCTCGTTAAGAAGCACGCCTATGGAATAAACATCGGAACGCTCGTCTGTCTGACCGTAGCCGAACTGTTCGGGCGGAGCCGTGTCGGGAGTACCCAATACCTGAGTATCCCGTGATGCGTCGGGGTCATATTCGCGTGCCGTCCCGAAGTCGATAATATACACTTCTCCGTCGGGAGTGATGATGATATTGTCCGATTTTACATCACGGTGTATTATGGTCGGCTCTTTTTCGTGCAGTGCCGCAATTATCCTGCATACCGAAATGCCGATTTCGATCGCTTTTTCACAGGAAAAAGGACCGCTTTCCTTTATATGCTCATAAAGAGTTTTGCCGTTGATATATTGGCGGATAAGACAGGTCTTGCCGTCCATTTCAAAACAGCCGTAGACCTCGGGGATGCCCTTTTCATCAAGTTCAGCAAGTATTCTCGCCTCATTTTCGATGATCTCTGCTTTTCCTGCTTTAAGCAAAGCCTTTCGGCGGCATACTTTATCATACAGCACATATACCGAGTCCGTTTTCCCCGATCTGATGCAGGATATTACTTCATATTCATCGGATAAGGTATCGGGAAGGATCAGTTCTTCCTTTAAAACATCATTCATATTACAAAATCGGCTCCTGTCCGTATTGTACAAGAAGTTCATCGGTCTTATACAGGTCATATTTGTTATAAAGCGCATAGAGGATCAGCGAATCACGCTTTATTTTCGGATAAAGAACACCACGGTTTGCAAGCTTTAAAAGACGCTGTGTTTCATCAACGGAAAGTCCCAGTACAATAGCAATTCTTATAATTATATCTCGGTTCGGAGTTCTGTCACCTGCACATATCTGATATGTGAATGAACGGCTGAGAAGTGCCATAACACCAAGCTTTGACGCATCGATCTCTCTTTCCGAAATAAGAGCCGAAAGATACTTATGAAACTCGGGCGCATTCATTTGCCCGGACAATTCGGTAAAGTCCTCGGACAAGTTTTTTGAGTTTTCGAGCATAAGAAAAAGCTCATCGGTCGAGATCTCTTTTTGTGCTTGCGTCATATCATCACCTCGTAATTATTTTTGTACCAAATTATAACACAGATACGATAAGCTGTCAATGCATGAAAAAAACTCAAAAATAACTTTACATCCGGATCTATTGACAGTTCTTCTTAAACTCTGCGCCCCATTTTGCCATAGCGTCCAGAATTGGCGACATACTCTGTCCAAGCTCGGTGAGAGTATATTCCACCCGCGGCGGCACCTCGGGGAAGACCTCTCTTGTCAGAAGTCCGTTTTCCTCCATATCACGCAGATTTGAAGTCAGCACCTTTTGAGATATTCCCGTAACCGATTTTTTCAGCTCACCGAAACGTTTTGTACCGCTTCGCAGATCACGAAGAATAAGCACCTTCCATTTATCTCCGATAAGCATAAGAGTAGTTTCAACAGGGCAGGGCGGCAGGTTTGTTTTATCTATCATAAATATCCTCCCAATAGTATATTTTTAGCTGTAACATTCGATTATATACATATTACCATAATAGTCAGAAAAATTCAAGAAAAAAATTTTTATTGCCATTTTTCCCATAGCTGCGCAAATGTTACCACGAGGTAACTATACCACAAAAAAGTGCCTACTTTACAACTCCGAAAAGCTGTGTTATCATAAAATCAAGGAAAGAGATCAAGCGCTTAAATCTCCCGAAAAAATCTTTTTTTGGAGGAATTTAATTATGAAAATCGCAGTTATTTGTGCAAACGGAAAATCAGGTCAGCTTATCACTAAGGAAGCCGTAAACAGAGGTCTGGACGTTACCGCAGTAGTAAGAAGCGAGAACAAGTCCGCTGCAAAGAACGTTATAGTAAAGGATCTGTTTGACCTTACCGCCGAAGATCTAAAAGGCTTCGATGCAGTTGTTGACGCATTCGGTGCTTGGACTCCCGATACCATTCCCCAGATACCCAAGGCGGCAGAAAAGCTTTGCGATATTCTGACCGGAAGTGATACCCGTCTGCTTATCGTAGGCGGCGCAGGAAGTTTGTATGTAAACCCCGAACACACACTTACTGTTGCCGATGGTGCAGATTTTCCCGATGCGTTCAAGCCACTTGCGGCGGCTCACGATACCGCACTCAAAGCTCTCCACAGCAGAAACGACGTTAAGTGGACGTATATCAGTCCCGCAGGAGATTTCCGTGCAGACGGAGAAAGAACCGGCAAGTATATTCTCGGCGGCGAGGAGCTTGTGCTGAATTCCAAGGGCGAGAGCGTTATCAGCTATGCGGACTATGCTATCGCAATGGTTGACGAGATAGTAAGCGGAAACAATATTCGGAAGCGTATCAGCGTTGTTTCCGAATAATATAGTGGGACTGTCGGAATACGTCAGTCCCATTTTCTGTGAAAGGAATGTCCGTAATGACAAACGATGAAAAATTATTGTATCTTATCAACTA
>JBJESH010000048.1:0-23326 GCA_051882695.1 Oscillospiraceae bacterium
CTATGCCGTCCTTCCAGTGGTATTCGTCGGCAAAGCAGCCGCCCGGCCAGCGGAGAACAGGCATTTTAATGTTCCTGAACGCTTCTATAACGTCGTTTCTTACTCCGTTTGTATTGAGGATCTCGGAATTTTCTCCGACGTACATACCGTTATAGATACATCTTCCCAGATGCTCGGAAAAATGTCCGTATATCTCACGGTTGATATGTGACTTCACATCGGAAGCGTTCACAAGCATTTTAAGCTTTTTCAAATCAAATCATTCCTTAGAATTTATTTGCTTTCCTTGACTGCCATAATTCCCTCAAGAAGCTCCGGGTCGATGAATTTTGCTTCGTTTCTGTTGTAGAACACATCGGTGATATCCCAGAGAACGGGGCAGAGTCCGTTTTCATATGCCTCGCTGCATACAGAGGTAAGGTATTTTCTTACCATCTCGGGAGTTTTATTTTTCGTTGCAGCACCGTATTCGCCCACGATAACGGGAATTCCCTTGTCGATGAATGTAGTCTTCATCATGTTCATATTTCTTTCAAGCTCGGCATAATCGGCTTCTGTGCCCCACTCGGTACGAGCCTTGCCCCAGCTTGCGTCCTCTTCAAGAATTGCAAAGGTTGAGGGAGTGTAGTAGTGAACCGACACTGCACAGCGGTTTTCGGGGTCATTGGGCATTTTGAAGGCTTCGTCGCAGGTCAGCGCAATATCGGTACCATAGCCTGCAATAAGCAGATGGCGCTTTGCGTTGTTTCCGCCGGAAGAACGTACAAGGTCAACAAATCTCTGATTTATCTCGTTAAGTATGCCGTAAGACTTTTCCTTGTCGCCCTCGCCGCTGTAACGATTCCAAATGCTGTCCCAGCCGCCCTCTTCGTTAAGGGATTCAAACATAAGCTTGTCGCTGTAATCCTTGAAATGCTCGGTAAGCTGAGTCCAGATTCGCTCGTATTTATAGAAGCTTTCTTCTCTTTTGTCGTCCATTCCGAACTGCTCAAACCAGCCGCCGTCCCAGTGGATATTGAGGATAACGTACATATCGCAGTCAAGCGCCCAGTCTACGACCTCGGTAACTCTTGCGAGGTATGTTTCATTTATTGTATAGTCATCGCCCATCATGTTGCTCCATGCAACGGGTATTCTCAGCACTCCGAAGCCGGAATCGGCATAGCCCTTTATCATTTCATATGTTATCATAGGGCTGCCCCAGCCTGTTTCATAGTTGAGGACATTACTGCTGTCTATCCAGCCGCCGCAGCTTTCAAAGGTGTTTCCGAGATTGATCCCTACTCCCATATCATGCACCAGCTCCATAGTTGAAATATCACGCATTTCAGGCTCCTGCTTTTTACAGCCTGTCATAAGCAGAACTGCCATGCAGACAGCGGTTATTAACGGAAGTAACTTGATTTTTGACATAAAAAAGGCCCCCTGCTTCAATTTATTACATCAATTATAACCTGTTATAATATGACATACAATATCAGCAGAGGTCAGATAAGGTGACTTTTTGTGCAGATCATATGCACCTTCTGTATTCCGTAGGGGTCTTTCCCGTGCGGCTTTTGAACTGCCGCATAAAGTTATATTCGCTGGAATAGCCGCATCTTTCTGCAATTTCCTTAACGGTAAGATTTGTTGACGAAAGCAGCCGTTTTGCTCTGTCAAGCCTGCCGTTTATAACGTCTGTCATAACGCTTACTCCGAACATTTTTTTGTAAAGGTGCTGAAATCCCGAGCGGCTCATGCCTATTTCGGAAGCCATTTCGTCAATATCACGAATGCTTTCGGGCATTGTGAATATCTTCGTTCTCAGCTGAGTAAGCTTATAGTTTCTCTCAATGAACGACGCAGAGGAAATATAAGATCTTGACTGAATTATCCTGCTCAGCTTTAAAAGGAAGATATCCGTGTAGCTGCGTTCTATTTCAGCACTGTACTTTTCTGCTGAGTAATGCTCATATGCAAGAATGTGCATTATCTGCGAAAGCTCGTCAGAATTGCCGAGATGGACTACCGAATCGAATGGTATCTTCAGCGAATGCATCTTTTCAATATCGCCTTCATCCACATTAAAATACATCCAGTCGTCGGTGTATATGTCCTCTGACGGACCGTATCTGTAGGGCGTATCCGGAGAAAACATGACAAATGAGTTTGGCTTTACGCTGTA
Source organism: Oscillospiraceae bacterium (assembly GCA_051882695.1). Taxonomy (GTDB): domain Bacteria; phylum Bacillota; class Clostridia; order Oscillospirales; family Ruminococcaceae; genus RGIG8773. The sequence continues at coordinate 2,168 of JBJESH010000048.1, forward strand.
TTCGGCGCCGTTAATGACAAAATACGCAGCGGTTTTTATCAGCAGGATCAGATAACAGCCCGAACCGTTGGGTCTGTCCATAACAAAATCTCTGCCGTGGGGATAATTATAACCTATCGAGCCTATCTTCATTTTACATTATCCCCCTTTAAAACAGTTTATTTGCGGACAAGATTGGGCAAATTTTACACAGGCAATATTTACTGCTATTCAATTACTTTTGCATTTGAATAGCTGAGCACCTCGCCGTCGCCGCCTGCCTGTCCGACAGCAAGCTTGTCGCCGCTTTCAAGCAGCGGAGCGTCATGCGCTGCAATGACTGTACTGCTGATAAACTCGGTTTCAAGCTTTCGTCCGTTCAGAGTGACAAAGCTGTACTCCGTAAATCCGTTTCCGTAAAGATAAATGCTTCTTTCGTTTCCGCTGATCTTTACCGAAAAATATTCAACGGTAATATCCTTTACACCCATGCGCATTTCTGTAGCTTCATAGCCTCCGAAAGCATACTGTTCTCCATAAAGCATATCATATCCGACAGCCTGCATTTTTGACGGATAATCCGCGTCGCCGCGGCAATTCCTGTTATAGCTGCTCACATAGCCTCCGCCGAAGCCGAGGACTTCGCAGACCTTGGCAGAAAGCTGATATGCTGCAATATCTTCGTCCTTGACGGTCAGGTCATAGCTGCTCCATATCACATACTCCGTCTGAACAAGGCTTCCGTTGTCAAGCTTTGTTTCGTCAAGCTCAAGATTAGGAAGATGGTCGCCGTAAAGCACCAGTACGGAAGGCTCTCCGCAGTTTTCAAGTGCCGAAACAAGCTCGCCGATAAATTCATCCGTTTCGTAAAGCTGGTTCACATAATATGTAAACGCTGTTTTCTGTTCATCGGTCATTTCAGGGATTTTTTCGCTGATATGTATTTTTTCGGGCGAACCCTCAGGCATTTCATCCGGATATTTTCCGTGAGGCTGAACCGAGACCGCAAAGACAAGATCGCGGCTTTCGGTAGCTTCAAGCGCTTCGGTTATTGACGGAACAAGAGCGGAATCGTCCGCCCAGCCGAGAGGGTTATACTCAACATCCTGCATATATTCAATTGAAGTGAAGCTGTCAAACCCAAGCTGAGGATAGACAATGTGGCGGTCGTAAAATGTCCCGTCGTTGTTGTGTACAGCGTGGGAAGAGTAGCCGTAATCGGCAAGGTCATAGCAGATACTTTCACAGGGAGAATCCTTCAGGGCTGTTTTGTACGGATATTCGCTTGCGCCGAAAAAGTCAAGGCTTATACCCGTCAGCACCTCAAATTCGGTATTTGCCGTACCTGCTCCGATAGACGGCACGGTAAGATATCCGCTTGCATAATTTTCTTTGAGCCGTGTGAAATTCGGGACGGGGTTTTCGCTGAAGCTCAGATCCTTAACATGATTTACGTCAAAAAAGGATTCAAGCTGTACAATAATGATATTCGGCTGTACATCGGGAGCGTGCATTCCCCTGTCGTTTCCGATCTCGGCAGCCGCCGCAGACATTTCCGCAGCCGAATAATTTTCAGGCTCTTCGATGCCCATATCGAGTATGCTGTTTGAAAAGCAGTACACAAAGCCGTAATCCTCATAAGCGTCGGCAATGTTGGGAAAATTCGAGGAGTCGCTTTCGGCAGCGATCGAAATGCTGTTTATGGCAAGCGCAGTACAAATCGCAGCGCCTATTATCGAGCAGGCTTTGACATAATGTATCTGCCCTTTCGTGCGCGGCGTTTTTATGTACAGGACTGTCATCAGGATCAGGACTGCAACTGCGGCTGCCGCTATCAGGAACACCTCAAATCCGTTCAGATAAACGTTTATAACTCCAAGCACCGAGCTTAATATCTGAAGATCAACAGCGGAAAACGGCGTTGTGCGGAAGCTTAAAAGCACACAGTTTGTAACTCCGCAGGCAAGCCAGAAAAGCGAGATAAGTGATATTACGAAAATCCTTCTTCTGAAAAGAACATTTACCGAAAGCGTCAGTGAGATGATAAACGAATTGTATAAAAACATCATCGGGTGGGATATCAGTGCCTCGAAGCCGCCGAAAAGGCTTCTTCTGCTCAGCATTTCGATAAGAAAATTCAGCACAAATGCAGCGCCGCAGCTGAAAACGAAGGGGTGCTGCTCCAGAATTTCATTTATTTTATTTATTGACAAAAGCTTTTTTGAACCGGACATACTATAACTCCCTCAGGAAATAACAAAAATTTACTCAAACTTTACAGACATAGTATATCACAGCAGACCTTATAAAGCAATCGGCAAATTGACGTTAATTGCAGTTTTACAAATGATTTCGCAGGTGAATTTGTACACAAAAAGGCAGCAAGGAAAGCTCCTTGCTGCCCCGGAATGTGGCACCCCCAGCGAGAATCGAACTCACAACTAACCCTTAGGAGGGGTTTATTATATCCATTTAACTATGGAGGCTGATACTATTTAAGTATTATATCATGTGTGCCCGAAAATTTCAATACCTTTTTTGAAATTTTTTCTTATGCTCCGACATAAAACATTCGGCAAAGCGGTTGAAAAAAAAACAAGATTATGTTATAATGTTGTAAAGAAGTGTTTATCTATCATTTAATGTGCAAACGGGGCGGTCAAATTGAAAAAATATTTCAGCGAATACATTGCCTATATCATTTCTGCTCTTGAAAACGACAGCACCGACCTTTCTGCGCTGAAGTCCGAAATGCTTGTAAAGATCGGATTCATGCAGCATGAACGGCTTATACACCTGCTTGTCACTATTCTTTTTGCGATACTTATGTTTATGAGTCTTATTGCGTTTTTTGTTTCCGAAAACCTCGGTATGCTTGCTGCCGCTGCACTTATGCTTGCACTGCTCATTCCGTATATTGCTCATTACTATTTTCTCGAAAACGGCGTGCAGAAGCTTTATGCGCTTTATGATAAGGTCTGTGCAAAGCTTGAACGCCATTGTTGAAATTGGAGGCTGCCATGAAAATTACTCCGGAGATCGTTCAGGAAGTTATTGACAATAAAGATATATTTGTTGAATTCCAACCTATCTATTCTCTCAACACAAAAAAAGTGATCGGTCTTGAAGCGCTTGCACGAGGCGATTATCAAGGCGAGATCGTTTCACCGTATTTCCTTTTCAGCTATGCAAGGCAGAACGGATGCATACTTGAAACCGACAGGCTTTGCCGCGAAAAGGCAATGAGCGCTTTTGCCAAGGAAAAATCCGCGCCCACGCTGTTCGTTAACTTTGAGACCTCGGTCCTTAACGACGTTGTTCCCGGGAACGGCGAGATACTGAAGACCGCCGCAGAAAACAATATCCCTCCCGAAAGCATCGTTATCGAGCTTAACGAATCCCGCGTAAAGGACAGCTATGACCTGATGATGTTCGTGGACTTTTACCGTTCAAAGGGCTTCCTTATCGCACTTGACAACGTAAGCACGGGTCTTGACACCATGAACAGGATAATGCTTATCAACCCAGATATAATCAAGATAGACCGTGCAATTGTCAGCAATATCGAGTCCAACACCTACAATCAGGAGGTGTTCAAGTCGATAATCAACACGGCAAAGCAGATAGGTGCAATGACTGTTGCCGAGGGCGTTGAAACTGTTGACGAGGTAATAACCTGTATGCTGATGGGCGTTGACTACTTTCAGGGCTTCTATTTTTCCCGTCCCGAACAGTTCAACTATATTTTCTCAAACGAGGCAAGACTCAAGCTTGAGGAAGCTGCGGTCAGACTTAATCTCAGCATAAAGAAAAATCCCACTGTTGTAAATGTTCAGATAGAGACCTACAAGCGTATAATTTACGACCTTATCAATACTTTAATGTGTACGGCTCAGAACGATTATGACCGTGTTCTGCTGAACTATGTTACCGAGCATACGGAGATAGAATGTGTATTCCTCATTGACGAAAAGGGATTCCAGATAACCGACACTGTTATGGCGGAGGGCAGCGAGATACTGCCGGGATATATGCCTGCGATACGGGGCGTGAACCATGACATAAAGAATTATTTCTACGCCATTAAGGAACAAATTGAAGACCCGTTCATTTCGGGCTGGTACATATCAAGCGCAACAGGCAAAAGCTGCAAGACTATTTCCTCGCATTTTTACACCGAGGACAAAAAGCTTATCGTTGTCTGCATAGACCTGAAGCGCCGTTAAAGTATGTTGTACCACACAGGCAGCTCGCCGCGGTAAATAAGATCAAGCTGGCGGCGGATATTCTGAAGCTCGGCGTCAAGCTCGTCGTTTGCTTCGTCTATATACGGGGATATTCTTGCGACGGATGTGCTTATTGAATTAAGCTTGTCATCGCGGACAAAAACGCTCATTTTTTTCTCAAATGAGTGCCACTCATCATTAAGCCTTCGGGCGGCAGCGGAAGCCTTTTCGCTGTCGCCTTTTTCGTTGTATTCGCTTATCTGACCGATAATTTCTGTCAGCTCCGCATTTTCACTTCGTATCACCAGTGCTGCGGAAGCGGAGTATATGATTATTACTGCGATAAGGCAGCAGGCGGTTATAACACGGTTCATATCGTTATTCCTTTTTTTCCGGCTCTTTTTTTATCACGGAATATTTTCTGTTCGGGTCTACGGTCATCAGAAAAACATCTTCTACAGATGTTTTTTCTTTTTTCAGTATGCGTTCTATCCATTCCTCCGACAGCCCAAGACGCTCCATTGAGTCCCGTATAAGCTCGCCGTCCGAGACAACTACTTCGGGAGGGTCTGTGCTTTTGTTTTTTAAATTGATATCCTCATTGGTAACGTTCCGGTACTGATATTTCTGATATACCGAAAGGCTGCCAGTTGTTTCAACAATTGCAAACTGGACCTGACTGATATCAAATATCCCCTGACCCCTCAGGCTTGCCATAAGGTCGTCTACGGTAAAACGTATTGCCCGCATCTGCTTACGGTCGAGCTTTCCGTCACGGATTATTATTACGGGAGTTCCGCAGGTAAAGCGCCTTACTGCACGGCTTTTCATTCCGAGCCATGACATTATCACATCAAGGCACGCAAGGGTGATTATGGGGATTATTCCCGTCAGCAGCGGAAGTCCTGTGTCCTCAACGGGAAGCGTTGCAATGTTTGATATCAGTATCGTTATCGCCAGCTCGGAGGGCTGAAGCTCTCCTATCTGCCGCTTTCCCATGAGCCGCACGGAAAATATCAGCAGCAGATAAAGTATTACCGCACGAATAAATACTACAGACATAAAAAATTTCCCTCCGGTATGAACATAGTATTCCCTTTATTTAAGGAAAAATTCATGTATTATTTTTCAAAAATAAGGAATAATAAGCTGTGAAAAATTTAACGGAGGGATCTTATGAACCTGCCTGACGCATTTGAATATAAAAAAGTACACATCTCAAGATCATTGAGAGAAAATATCACAAACATTGAAAATATTCTGGGGAAAAGCTCAGACCTGCTGCTTAACCCTTTTTATATAGGAAGCGTTCCCTGCAACCTTGTCTGCTTTGAGGGAATGATATCCACCTCGACAATTACCGAGCTTATCCTCAGACCCCTTTCCGACCTTGCCCGAACCGAAGCTTTTTCTCCTCGGGAGCTTTTTGAACACATCCGCGACAGAATGCTTCTCACCATTGACCGAGGCTTCTGCACCGAATACGGCGACCTGATACGCAGGCTTATGAGCGGCTTTGCGATACTGATCATCGACGGCTGCGACACGGCTTTTGCTTTCGGCGTTCAGGGGTATGCCACAAGGGGAATTGACGAGCCGTCCTCCGAGGGAAATATCAGAGGCTCTCATGAGGGCTTTGTTGAAACTGTCCGTACAAGTATGTCCCTTGTGCGCAGACGTATCAAATCTCCTCTTCTGCGCTTTGAGCTTTTTCCCGTGACCAAGACCTCGGACGTTGACGTTATTATCGCATACATGACAGACCGTGTGCCTATGAAGCTGGTAAAAAAAATACGCAGGCAGCTTGAAGACCTTCCGCTGGAAAGCATTCTCGGAAGCGGCTATGCAGAGCCTTTTCTCGACCACGCACGGCACACTATTTTTTCGGGAGTGTCCGTTACCGAGCGCCCCGATGTTTTCTGCGCAAAGCTTCTTGAGGGGCGCATAGGACTTCTCATTGACGGCACGCCCTTTGCACTTGTTATGCCTTCGCTTTTTATCGAGAATTTCCAGACTCTTGACGACTACAACTTCCGACCGTTCTATGCTTTTCTGCTGCGCTGGATACGGTATCTCTCGTTCTTTCTGGCTGTATTTCTTCCTGCGGTTTACGTTGCAACGGTAACGTTCCACCCGGAGCTTTTCAACCACACTCTGCTGGTGACTCTTGCCGCCGCCGAGCGGACTGCTCCCCTGCCCCTTGCTGCGGAAGCGTTCATTGTACTGATCTTTTATGAGATAATTCGTGAAGCGGGAGTGCGTTTGCCCAAAAGCGTTGGCGGCGCAGTTTCAATTGTCGGCGGACTTATCATAGGCGACGCGGCGGTTTCAGCAGGTATAATTTCAAATCCTCTGCTGCTTGCCTGTGCCATATCGGTAACGGCTTCGTTTGTTATCCCGTCGCTTAACCAGCAGGTGACCGTACTGCGGTTTATTGCGGCGGCGGCAGGCGGCATAGGCGGACTTTACGGCATATCCCTGCTTGCGGCTGCTGTGCTTGTAAATATCTGTGCGGCGGAAAATTACGGTGCGCCTGTTATGTCGCCGCTGTCGCCCTTTACTCCGAAAGCCATGCGTGATGTGCTGACAAGAGTAGGCTTCAGGCGAATGGCAAGCGGCAGCGCCTCTGTTGAAAAGCTTCACGGCGTTGATATGAACAAGTGAAAGGCGGTAAACAGTACCAATGGAAAATAAACGCTATATTGGCTGGGGACAGCTTCTCCTGCTGCTTTTCATGTGCAGAGTTTTTACGCTTATGACCTTTGTTCCCTTTGAGGAAGACGGTACGGGACTTTCCGTACAATTTACCGCAGCTGCGGTTTCGGCGGCAGTTCAGGCGGTGATACTCATACCCGTCGTGCTCCTTAAAGACAGCGCAGCTGACGTTCTGCTGAAAAAGTGCAGACCTGTCGGTATCATCGCCGCTTTCGTATATCTTATCTTTTTCCTTTTATATACAGTCAACAGTCTGCTGCATTTTCAGCAATTTCTCGGAGAGCGCTTTTTCAAGTATGCTGATATAAGCGTCTGGATAGCGGTGATACTCATTGTCTGCGTTTACTGCGGCTGTCTTGGCATAGAAGCTCTCGGACGAAGCGCAGTGCTGCTTTTCTGGCTTTTTATCGCCGCAGTAACGGCTATGATATTTTCCTCGGCGAAAAGCTTCAATACGGCAAATCTGTATTTCGATTCTGTAACACCCGACGGACTTTTTCCTGCCGTTATGGATGACCTTGCACGAAACGGAGAGATATGCGCTCTTGCTTTTCTTGCAAAGCACGTCAAGGAAAAGCTCCGCTGCGGAGTATACGGTCTGCTTGCTTCAAAGCTGCTTCTTGCCGAAGCGGCAATTCTGACTATTGCCGCTGTTCTCGGAGATTTTGCCGCACTGACGGATTACCCGTTCCTCGTCCTCGGCACATTGGGCGGTGCACGGTTTATTCAGCGGAGCGACTCGCTTTACCTGATAGTATGGACTGTTACCGCCGTGATAAATATTGCGCTTTTTCTTCACATTTCGGCAGGACTTCTCGAAGAGGTCTTTCCGAAGCTGAAATTCCGCACAGCAATTGCTGCGGTAATCGTATTCGCCGCAACTATGTTTTTTACCCTGACAAGCGCTTCTTTTTCCGGCATATTTGCTGTGCTTTGTTCAGGGTGGACGGTAATTATCCTTACCGGAGCGATACCCCTTGCCGCACTGATAATTTCAAAAAGAAAGGTTGCTGAAAAAAAACATGAATAATACCGGACGCCATGCTTTTCTGACTGCGGCGCTGTTTTTTGCAATGCTGTTCTTCACAGGCTGTTTCGGCGGAACGGAAGTGGGAGAACGTGCATTCGTACAGCTTATGGGACTTGAACGTGAGGACGATGTTTATATGGTAAGCCTTCAGATATACGAATCGGAAAGCAGCGATGCCGAACCCGATGTCAGCAAAGCAAACAGCTCTGCCGCATACGGAAGCGGAGCGACTATCCATGCCGCACTTTCAGACGCCGAAGCCTCTCTCGGAAAAAAGCTTTTTCTCGGACACATAAAAATGCTCGTTATCGGCAGCGGCATAAAAAATCCTGCGGACGAGCTTTCGCTTTTCCTTGACGGAAGCGTGTCGCCGTCCTGCCCGATGGCTTATTCCGACGACCCTGCGGCTGTAATAGAAACTCTTCCCGAGGAAGGAACTTTTTCCGCCGAGCATATCATGTCGCTGATGTCTGGGGAAGCTGCCCACGGGAAAACCATTTACACCTCGGTTGCGGAAATGGCTGCAAGCACGGGAGCGCTTAACTGTGCGGCGGCGCTGCCGGTAATTTCCTCCGACGGAGAAAGCATTCGCTTTGACGGGCTGACTTTTGTGCGCAAAAACGGCACGGCAGGAACGCTTTCCGAAGAGGATACCATAGGCGCAAAGCTGCTTCTTGATATGTTTGAAAACGGCGACAGGATAACTCTTTCAATAACAAATAAAGGCAGGAACGCATCGGTCTTCATCACAGGTGCGAAAACCTGCCTGAAAGCCGGAATAAAAGACGGCAGACTTAACGTTAATGCGGATATCAGGCTGAAGACAGTGACTGCCGAAGATCCTTACGGAATTGGATCGGCGCTGATAGAACAAGCTGTATGCGAAAATATCAGGGACTCCTGCATAAGTGCGTTTTCCTCGGCGGTGTGGTACAACTCATGCGACATTTTCGGGATAAAAAAGCTTGTGCGCCGTGACTGCCCAGAATTTTACGGCGAATACTGTCTTAACGAAAGCGCTTTTCTTGCAGACAGTCTGCTGAACGTCAGGATTACCGTTATAAAATAGAAAAGGCACAGAGCCTTTAAAACTGCTCTATGCCTTGAATATTATAAGTTTATTCTTCAATGTAAACCTTCTTCATTTTCTGCTCTTTTACGGGTCTGTCGCTGTAATCTGTCTGAGTTGACGCTATCTCGTCAACAACGTCCATGCCCTCAACGACCTTGCCGAATGCAGCGTATTCGCCGTCAAGGTGAGGAGCGTCCATATGCATGATAAAGAACTGGGAGCCTGCGCTGTCCTTCATCATTGAACGAGCCATTGAAATTACTCCGCGGGTGTGCTTGAGGTCGTTTTTGATACCGTTTGAAGCGAACTCGCCCTTGATGTGATAGCCGGGTCCGCCCATGCCCGTACCCTCGGGGCAGCCGCCCTGTATCATAAAGCCCTCGATAACACGGTGGAAGATAAGTCCGTCATAAAAGCCCTGCTTAACAAGCTTCTCAAAGTTTTCAACTGTGATGGGAGCAGTCTCGGGGTAAAGCTCCAGCTTTATTTTTTTGCCGTTTTCCATTTCGATAACTACCATGGTAACAATCCTTTCAAAATTAATCGTAATAGCATCATTATATCACATTTTACTTTTTATTGCAATACCCGAAGCGCCGCCGGCTCACATTTCTCTTGCATTGTAAAGCTTGTAGTAATCTCCCTTTTTCGCAAGCAGCTCCTCATGAGTTCCGCACTCGGTTATGCCGCGGTTGGAAACATACATGATCTTATCGCAGTTCCGTATCGTTGAAAGACGGTGCGCGATAATGAAGGAGGTTCTGCCCTCAAGAAGTCTGTCAAGACCCTCCTGAAGAAGCACTTCCGTTTTCGCGTCGATAGAAGATGTTGCCTCGTCAAGCACGAGAATTTTCGGGTCGCTGATAAGCGTTCTCGCAAAGGCAATAAGCTGCTTCTGTCCCTGTGAAAGCGTTGAACCGCCCTCGGTTATCTCGGTATCGTATCCCTTGGGGAACTCCCTGATGAACTCGTCCGCACGGACTGTTTTGCAGGCGGCAACAATTTCGTCCATAGTTGCGTCAAGCTTTCCGTAACGGATATTGTCCGCTATCGTTCCGCTGAAAACAACGCTGTCCTGAAGCATTATACCCATCTGGGAACGAAGTGATTTGAGTGTAACGTCCGCAACATTGTGTCCGTCGATAAGAACAGCTCCGCCGTTTACGTCGTAAAAACGTGAGATAAGGTTTACGATAGTGGTTTTTCCTGCGCCGGTAGGACCTACAAGAGCGACACTTTCTCCCTTGTTTACCTTAAATGAAAGATTTTCAAGAATGGTTTTGCTTTCGTCGTATGCAAAGGTAACATTGTCAAATTCCACATTTCCCTCAATGTTCGGAAGCACCTCGGCATTTTCCTTATCGCTTACCTTAACGGGCTCGTCAAGAGTTTCAAAAATTCTTTCAAGGTAGGAAACTGCATTTACAAAGTTGTTGAACAGGTTCGCAAGGTTTAGGATAGGCTGCCAGAAGCGTGAAGCATATCCCGACATTGCAACGATAGTACCAAGCGATACCGACGCAGGACCTATGATAAGAAGTCCCACCAGATATATCGAAGCGCCTATTGCTGCGGAGATCGTATCCACCGTAGGCCAGAGCAGATTGTTGAACGTAACGGCGTGCATCCAGTCCTTGCGGTAGGCATCGGAAAGATTGCCGAAAATTTCAGCGTTTTCGTCCTCACGGACAAAAAGCTGAGTGACCTTTACTCCTACAATACCTTCGTGCAGATAAGCGTTAAGGTTGGAGCTTTTGTTTGATACTGCCTGCCACGCCTTGCGCTGCTTGTTTTTTATAAGCAGAATGAACAGCATCAGGACAGGTACGCCTGCAAGGATAACAAGCGCCATTTTCCAGTGCATTGCAAACATGAACACAACTATAAAAACAATGTTGAAAAGCTCAAGGATAAAGGTTATGATACCGTTTGAAAGCGTGTCTGAAACGCTGTTTACATAGTTGATTATGCGGACGAGTATCTTTCCGTGAGGACGGCTGTCGTAATACTCAAAGGAAAGCCGCTGCAGATGCTCGAACAGGTCTGTTCTGATATCGAAAATAATATCCTGACCGACCTTTGTCATTATCCTTGAACGTATCGTCGCAAGGATAATGTTCGCAACTATTGTCAGCAGCAGAAGCACCGCCATAAGTATAAGCCTGGGGATATCCTTCTGCGGAATGACCTTGTCAATTGCATACTGGGTAATCACCGGCGCAAAAAGACCGATTATCACCGCTGCCGCGCTCAGAGAAAGCGAAAGTATCATGCGCCATTTGTAACGGCTTACATAAACCATTGCACGTTTTAAGTGACGTATGTCAAAAGGGGTTTCAAGGCGTTCATCTACATCATATTTATTTCTTGCCATTCAGACCGCCTCCTTACTCTATATTTCCCTGCTGGAGCTTATAGATCTCGGAATAGTAGCCGTTCTCGTTCTTCAGCAGCTCTTCATGTGTACCCATTTCGGAAATTTTTCCGTCTTTGAGAATGATTATCTTGTCTGCATCCTTGGCGGAAGAAATTCTCTGGGCAATAATTATCTTCGTACATTTGAAATCAAGCGAAGCAAGGTTTTCCTGTATCGTCTTTTCGGTTTCAAGGTCTACTGCCGAGGTAGTGTCGTCAAGGATAAGTATCGACGGACGGATAGCCAGTGCCCTTGCAAGAGAGATCCTTTGTTTCTGACCGCCCGAAAGTCCTACTCCACGCTCGCCGACAATTGTGTCGTAGCCGTCGTTCAGGCTGTTTATAAAGCTGTCTGCGTCGGCAGCCTTTGCAAAGGTGTGTATGTCGCTGTCAGGCATATCACTGTCGCCGAAAGCTATATTTCCCTCTATAGTATCCGACCAGAGAAGCACATCCTGCATTGCCATACCGATGTTTCTGCGGAGAGTTTCAAGCTTTATAAAGCGGACGTTTACGCCGTCCACAAGCACCTCTCCCGAATTTGTATCATAAAGTCTCGGAATAAGGTTTACAAGAGAGGTCTTACCCGAGCCTGTTTCGCCCATAACGGCAACGGTTTCCCCTGCGTTCACCTTGAAGCTGACATTCTTCAGCACTTCGTTATCGCCGTAGCTGAAGCTCACATTCTTAAATTCAATATCGCCTTTAAGACGGTCGGGCATTTCGACAGCGTCCTTGCGGTCAACTATGATAGGACGGGAATAGTACACCTCGATTATTTTTGAAGCGGAAGCCATAAATCTTTGCAGGTCGTTGATAAGTGTACCAACATTTCTCATAGGGTTTGAAAGCGTCCAGATAAGTCCGCTGAAAGCAACATATTCGCCCATAGTGAGCCTTCCCGTAATTACGAAAATGCCGCCTGCGATAAGCTGGACAACGCTAAGTCCCTGCGCAGTTGTTTCTATGTACGGAAAATATTTCAGCCATGTCATTGCAGCAGCTTTATTTGCTTCCGCATACTCGGAATTCTTCTCCTGAAAACGGTCAATTTCATGATCTTCTCTTGCAAAAGCCCGCACAACACGGTTGCCTGCTATATTCTCCTGAGCCTGTGTATTCAGCTGAGAAAGCCTTTCACGCAGGTCAACATACTTGGGTCCTACCTCTTTGCGGAAGATACCCGAGATAATAAATATCAGCGGAGTAAGCGCAAGCAGGCAAAGAGCCATTATCGGGTCAAGAATGAAGAAATATATCGTAGTCGTTGTAAAAAGGACTATGCTTTCCAGCAGCGCTTTGATTATCCACGCAACGCTGTGACGAACCATATCAAGGTCGCCTGAAAGACGCGTCATCAGGTCGCCGGTACGGTTGCGGTCATAAAAGGTCATGTCCTGCTTCTGTACATTTGCAAAGAGGAAGCTCCTGATCTTGGCAAGCATACCCTGTGAACACTTTTCATACAGCATATTGGAATTGAACTGTATTACCGTTCTTATCAGCGTGAACAGAATCATTCCCAGACAGAGCATAACAAGCAGGCGGCTGTTATTTTTCAGGTTTTCCGCCGCATTTTCGTTATAAATAAATGTATCGACTATCTTCTGTCCGAAAATCGGATTTGTCAGATACATTATCTGTCCCACAACAGTCATACAGAGTGCAAGAATATATCTCCCTCTGTAGCCTTTCATATTTTCCCAAATCCACTTGATCTGAAACATGATCTCCCTCCTTAAAAAAGCTGAAAAGCTTTTCAAACATTTATCCCCTATTATAACAGATAAAATAAAAAAGAAAAGGGGTTTTCAAAAATTCAATATCGGCATTTTTGACGAATTTCAGTTTGCTTTTAAGATTAATTTGTTTATTATAAACATGGATTTTTCCGAAAACGTATAACCTGTTTTCCCTTAAACGTTTAATATGTATAAGATTTAACGTATTTATGGACGCATTTTTGTAAAAATCCACTTTAGCCGGCACATTATTGAAAAAGCTTTCCGAATGTGCTATACTGTAAAATATACTATAATGAAAGGAATGTAAAAATGGCTGAGAAAATTATTCTCGCTTCGGCTTCTCCAAGACGGCAGGAGCTGCTGAAATATGTTACTCCCGAGTTTGATGTTATCCCTGCGGACGTTGATGAAGCTCTGCCCGAGGGGATATCCGCTGAAAAAAGCGCTGAATATCTTGCAGTGAAAAAAGCGGAGCATATTGCTTTGATGTACCCCGAAAGCGTTGTTATAGGCAGCGATACGGTAGTCATTATCGGCGGTGAAATTCTCGGAAAGCCTTCCGATGAAAAGGACGCCGAAAGAATGTTAAGGCTGCTGTCGGGCAGGACGCATACCGTTGTCACGGGAGTATGCATTGCACGGGGAAAACTGAAAAAAAGCTTTTCTCAGGAAACAAGGGTAAAATTCTATCCGCTTACAGAAAAGGAGATACATGATTATATTGCCACAGGCGACCCTATGGACAAGGCAGGTGCCTACGGCATACAGGGCGAAGGGTGCGTTCTTATCGAGGGTATCGAGGGGGATTTCTTTACGGTAATGGGGCTTCCGGCAGCAAGGCTTAAACGCGAGCTTGCCGACTTTTTAAAATGAAAGGAAGCTTTTAAATGCAGTCACTTATTACGATAATTGTAACTATCATTGCAGGGCTTGGTGCAGGTCTGGGAACAGGCATTGCAGGACTTTCCGCTGCTGCCGTTATCTCTCCCATGCTGATAACCTTTCTTGACGTTGAGCCTTATCAGGCAGTGGGCATCGCTCTTGCTTCGGACGTTCTCGCCTCTGCCGCTTCGGCATACACCTACGGAAAGAACAAAAACCTTGACATACGAAACGGCATAATAATGATGATATCTGTACTCTGCTTCACACTTGCGGGAAGCTATATCGCCTCGCTTCTTCCGAGCACTGCGATAGGCGGCTTTTCTGTCGTAATGACGACCTTTCTGGGCATACGCTTCATTGTTAAGCCTGTTATGACTTCGGAAAGCAAAATGGAAAAAGCCGACCCTAAAACTGCGGCAGTAAAGTCGGTCATCTGCGGCATGATGATAGGCTTTATCTGCGGATTTATCGGCGCAGGCGGCGGCATGATGATGCTGTTCGTGCTTACAAGCGTTCTTGGATACGAGCTGAAAAAAGCAGTCGGCACAAGCGTATTTATCATGTCCTTCACGGCGCTTACGGGAGCTGTGTCCCACTTCGTTATCGACGGCGGAATGCCCGATATTTTCGTTATGATAATGTGTATGGCTTTCACGCTTATCGGTGCTGCAATTGCCTCAAAATTCGCCAACAAGGCTTCGGCAAAGACCCTGAACCGCGCTGTGGGCGCTGTACTCACAACTCTCGGAGTTACCATGATAGCGGTAATACTAAAAACCAATTAAACTGTAGACAAAAAATCTGCGCAAAACCCATATATGCAAGCTTTTGCTTGATTTTTTGTACAGTTTTTAAATGGTTTTTAGTATAAAATATATTTTCAGCTGAATATATTCTCCCCATTTTCTGATACGGCAATGGGGAGCTTTTTTGCTGTCCGTTTCCGCATAAAGCTGTTAACAATCTGTTGCATTGTTAATTTATTATCCTTTGATTTTTTTCGGAAAATATGCTATAATATTATTAATAATGTCAAGGTAAGGAGAAGTATATCGTATGGTAAAAAAACTGGTAAAATGCATACGGGAATATAAAAAGGCTTCCATAGCAACGCCTCTGCTGGTCTCAATGGAAGTCGTAATGGAATGTATAATTCCGTTCATTATCGCAGAGCTTGTAAACCGTATCAAGGACGGCTGCGAAATGAAAACGATCGTAATGTACGGTCTTATCCTTGTAGTCATGGCATGCCTGTCGCTTATGTTCGGCTCGCTTGCGGGAGTGACCTGCTCGACTGCTTCATGCGGTCTGGCAAAAAATCTCAGAAAGGATATGTTCTACAGCATACAGAACTTTTCCTTTGAGAATATCGACAAATTTTCCACATCGTCGCTGGTAACGCGTCTTACTACCGATGTTACCAACGTTCAGATGGCTTATATGATGATAATACGAATGGCTATCCGCTGCCCGATGATGCTTATTTTCGCATTTGTAATGGCGTTCGTTATGGGCGGAAGAATGGCGTTTATCTTCCTTGTTGTTGCGCCCATTCTCGCTTTCGGGCTCATTCTCGTTATTGCAAAAACAATGCCGCTGTTCAACAAGGTATTTAAAAAATACGACCGTCTGAACAGCTCCATTCAGGAGAATATCAAGGGTATCCGTGTGGTAAAATCCTATGTCCGCGAGGAGTACGAAAAGGAAAAATTCGGTGCTGCCGCCGAGGACGTCTGCCGCGATTTCACAAAAGCTGAACGCATTCTCGCGATAAACAATCCGCTTATGCAGTTCTGCCTCTATACGGTAATGGTATTCGTTCTTTCCTACGGCTCTTATACGATTATTACGTCACGGGGTCTTGACCTTGATGTAGGACAGTTCAGCGCTCTGCTTACATACAGCTTTATGATTTTAATGAGCCTTATGATGATATCAATGGTTTTTGTTATGATAACAATGGCTGCCGAATCGGGAAAGCGTATCGTTGAGGTGCTTGACGAGGAAAGCTCCCTGCACAATCCCGAAAATCCCGTTTACGATATCAAGGACGGTTCTATCGACTTTGACGGAGTAAACTTCAAATACTCAAAATCAGCCGAAAAAATGACTCTTTCGGATATTGACCTGCATATAAAATCGGGACAGACCGTGGGTATCATCGGCGGAACAGGCTCGTCCAAATCATCGCTTGTACAGCTTATCTCCCGTCTTTACGATGTGACCGAAGGCTCGGTAAAGGTAGGCGGCAGGGATGTTCGTGAATACGACCTTGAAACTCTCAGAAATCAGGTCGCGGTAGTGCTTCAGAAAAACATTCTTTTCTCGGGAACTATCAAGGACAACCTCCGCTGGGGCAATAAGGACGCTACCGACGAAGAAATGAAGGAAGCCTGCAGGCTTGCTCAGGCAGACGAGTTCATCAGCCGTTTTCCCGACGGCTATGATACCTATATCGAGCAGGGCGGCGCTAACGTTTCGGGCGGTCAGAAGCAGCGTTTGTGTATTGCCCGTGCATTGCTGAAAAAGCCGAAGATCCTTATTATGGACGACTCCACAAGTGCAGTCGATACAAGGACTGACGCTCTGATAAGAAAGTCTATGCGCGAGTTTATTCCCGAAACAACAAAGATAATTATTGCGCAGAGGATCTCCTCGGTTCAGGAAGCAGACCTTATCGTTGTAATGGAAAACGGTACGATAAGCGCCTGCGGAACTCATGACGAGCTGCTTGGATCAAATGAGATATACAAGGACCTCTATATGCTCCAGAACAAGACGGGAGGTAATAATAATGAATAAGAAACAACGAGTTAAAAAAGGCACTGTAAAGCGCCTTATAAAAACACTTTTCGGATATTACCCCGTATTGCTCCCGCTTACTTTAGCCTGCATAATTTTCAATGCCATCGTCAGCTCAATTCCGTCAATTTTCATGCAGAAGGTCATCTCGGCAGTTGAAACAAGCTGGCAGACAGGCGCTTGGGAGGACGTTGGCGGCGCTATCCTCGGCACTGTTGCGCTGCTTGCGGCATTTTATATCCTGTCGCTGGTGTCCGGCTTTGTTTACAATCAGACAATGGCGATAATCACTCAAGGCTCGCTGAAAAAGCTCCGTACCGAAATGTTCAACAAAATGCAGAACCTGCCGGTAAAGTTCTTCGACACAAACAATCACGGCGATATTATGAGCCGTTATACAAATGATATTGACACTCTCAGACAGATGGTTTCACAAAGCTTTCCGCAGCTTCTCGTTTCGGCTCTGACTGTAGTGACTATTTTCTCGATCATGCTTTACTTTTGCGTGTGGCTTGCGCTTGTTGTTCTTGCAGGAGTGGTAATTATGTTTATTATCACTCAGAAGGTCGGCGGCGGCTCGGCAAGATATTTCATAAAGCAGCAGAAAGCCATCGGCAAGGAAGAAGGCTATATCGAGGAGATAATGAATGGTCAGAAGGTCGTCAAGGTATTCTGCCACGAGGAGGACTGCAAAGCCGAGTTCGATAAGATAAACGAAGAGCTTTTCCGTGAATCGGAGCGCGCCAACAAATACGCAAACATTCTCGGACCTATCCTCAACAATGTGGGAAATGTTCTCTATGTTGCCGTTGCCATCGCAGGCGGTTTCCTTTACATAAACAATATTCCCAACGTCAGCCTTTCCGGAATGGCTATCAGCATCAGCGTTGTAGTACCGTTCCTGAACATGACAAAGCAGTTTTCAGGCAGCATCGGACAGGTTTCGCACCAGATAAATTCCGTTGTAATGGGTCTTGCAGGTACAGAGCGCATTTTTGACCTTATTGACCGTGAGCCTGAGGTGGATGACGGATATGTTACTCTTGTAAATGCAAAAGAAGAAAACGGCGTTATTACCGAATGCGAAGAAC
Source organism: Oscillospiraceae bacterium (assembly GCA_051882695.1). GTDB lineage: Bacteria > Bacillota > Clostridia > Oscillospirales > Ruminococcaceae > RGIG8773. The sequence goes on from JBJESH010000048.1 coordinate 20,128, forward strand.
GTACAGGCGTCTGGGCATGGAAGCACCCTCATCAGGCAGACGGTACAGTTACCTACACAAGGCTTCGTGGCGACGTTGTTATGGATGACGTTGACTTCGGCTACGACGAGAGCAAGACTGTTCTGCACAATGTTTCACTTTACGCAGAGCCGGGTCAGAAGGTCGCTTTTGTAGGCGCAACAGGTGCAGGAAAAACTACCATTACCAACCTGCTGAACCGTTTCTATGACATTGCGGACGGCAAGATACGTTATGACGGCATAAACATCAACAAGATCAAAAAGGCTGACCTGCGCCGTTCTCTCGGCATAGTTCTTCAGGACACGAACCTTTTCACCGGAACGGTTATGAATAATATCCGCTACGGCAGACTTGACGCATCCGATGAAGAATGTATGGACGCTGCAAAGCTTGCAGGCGCTCACGACTTTATAACCCGCCTTCCTGACGGCTACAACACTATCCTTACCGAAAACGGAAGCAACCTTTCACAGGGACAGCGGCAGCTTCTTGCAATAAGCCGTGCGGCTGTTGCGGACTCCCCTGTTATGATACTTGACGAAGCTACCTCGTCGATAGATACCCACACCGAAGCTGTTGTGCAGCGAGGCATGGACGCTCTCATGAAGGGCAGAACGGTATTTGTTATCGCCCATCGCCTTTCCACTGTAAAGAACTCGGACGTTATCATGGTTCTGGAGCAAGGACGGGTCATCGAGCGAGGCAGTCACGAAAAGCTTATTGCCGAAAAGGGAAAATACTATCAGCTTTACACAGGCGCATTTGAGCTTGAATAATAAACAAGCGGATTTCAATATAAAAAATTAAGAGGTTCAGGTCAATTTCCCTGAACCTCTTTTTATGTATTAAAGAAGCGAGTCAAATTCCTCTCTCGGCATCGGCTTTGCAAAATAGAAACCCTGAATATTGTCACATCCGAGATTTTTCATAAACTCATACTGCTCCTCGGTCTCAACGCCCTCGGCGGTAACCTCGATCTGCATTGACTTTGCAAGCTGGGTAACCGAAGAAATTATCTTTTCGCCCTTTTCATCGTTATAGTCGTCAACAAAGCTTTTATCCAGCTTCATAACATCGATGGGAATTGATTTCAGCATCATAAGCGAAGAATAACCTGTGCCGAAGTCGTCCATAAGGATACGGAAGCCTATCCCATGCAGGCGGTCGATAATAGCCAGAAATTCTTCCTGATTTTCATACATGGCGCTTTCGGTTATTTCAAGCTCAAGCTTGTCGATGGGAACGCCGCTTTTTTCCACTATTTTGCTGTAATCATCAATAAATTTAGGGTTGTAAAGGTGCTGCCTTGACAAATTCACCGAAACAGGGACGATTTTTTTGCCTTCGTCAAGCCATCTGCGCTGGTCTTTGCAAACCATCTTGAAAACGTACTGGTCAAGATTGACGATAAAACCGTTTTTCTCGGCTACCGGAATAAATTTAAACGGAGGGACATATGTCCCGTCAGGCTTTTTCCAGCGCACAAGAGCTTCTGCTCCCACCAGCTTCTTGGTAACAGCGTCATACTTCGGCTGATAGAAAACAACAAATTCTCGTTTCTCATAAGCATTTACAAGCTGGTCTTCAAGAATTTTGTTATTGAGGATAGTATTGCGGTATTCTTCGTTATAGAAAGCCACGCAGCCGCTGCTTGCGTCACCCTTGATAGTCGAGTGAGCGATAGAAGCATAGTTCTGCATAGACTGTATATCAAGCTCGCGGTCTATTACCCTGTAAACGCCGATAACAGGACGTATAACAAAGCCCTGCCGCCTTTCGGTACGGTCGTTCATAATATCCGTCGCAAGGGCGTTAAGGCGCTTCAGCAGTTCTTCCTCGCTGTCGTAATAAGCAAGAATATTAAATCTGTCGGCTATCCATCTGGAATAGATCTCGCCCTCTCTTACCCATTTCTGAAGAAGAGACCATATGTAACGCAGAACCTTATCGCCTTCGTCATAGCCGAACATTTCGTTTATTACCTTGAATTTTTCAATATCAAGCACGATAATTGCGGCAGGACGCTTGTCTTCGGCAAGACGTTCCTTCGCTTCAATACAGAAACGCTGGAAAGAATATCCGTTTGTGATCGGGTCAACATACAGGATTTCCTGAAGCTCGCGGCGTTTTTTCCTTTCAAATTTTATAAAGAAAATTGCTATTACAATAAATATTGCTCCTACAGCCGTACACAAAAGGTATGTTGAAAACATGATGTCGCTTCGTGTTGAATCAATAACGCTTGCAGGAATAACGCTTAAAAGATACCAGTCATTTATCCCTACACTTGAATAATACATATAGAAATTAACGTTATTTTTAAAATGGATATAGCCGTCCTCGTTGAACTGCATATTGTATTTCATTTCCTCGACAGCCTCCTCGTTTGAAGAGTCTGCCGCAAGCAGCGAATCAAAAATATTTTCGGTATTTTTAAAGCTTGTGGGGAAATTTGAATCGGCAATTACGTTTCCGTTTGCACGGACGATATATGAATATCCCTGACCGCCGAAAAACGAAACGCTGAGCATTTCCTGAAGGACTTCGGTTTCATATGAAGCGGTAAGCACAGCGGCGACTTCCTCATCCTTATACACCGGGACCTGAAGCGAAATTATTTTGCTGCCGTCAAAGGCGTCAACTGTTGTATTTGAAATAATTATACTGCCGTTGAAGGAATCATTGATATACTCCATATCATGTTCGCTCATCGTATATTCCTCACCGCTGGAAATATAAGCTTTTCCATCGGGAAAAATTATACCCATCCTCTTAAAAGGATAACGGCTCATAACTTTATTCAGAGTGAAAATCGTGTAGTTTATATCCCAATTTGTAGGAACAGCAATTCTTGCCGCTACCTCAGTCATAGATTCAAGCTGACCGTTTATCTGGGTATTGAGGACCTTTACGTTCTGCTCGGAAATTTCGCTGAGCTTCTCAACGCTGTCGGAATAGAGATTATTTTTGAGAGTATTTGAATAAAAAAGCATAGCCGCGATAAGAAGGATACAAAGCAAAGCAACATAAAATATACGCAAAACAAAGCCATTTTTTGGTCTGCCTCTTTTCACGGTATCACTCCTTTGTAATATCAAAATATAAAAGCATACTATTCCACTTAATATTATATCACAATATATGTGTATAATCAAATAAAAATATATGAATAATTTAA
>JBJESH010000049.1:0-5959 GCA_051882695.1 Oscillospiraceae bacterium
GTCTGCGCTCAGACCGTCTTAACAAGAAGATCGCTCCGCAGACGGGTGCTGTCATGTTTATTGCGGCGTTCCTTATCATTTTTGACATTTTTATGGAGCTTTCTTCGGTGGTAAGAAAAAATATGGAGATATCTACGGAGGAAAATCCCGTATTTGCTTTTGCGGGAATTCCCATTCTGAAGTGGTTTATTTATGTCTGCGCTATTGTAACGATAATCACCTTTGTTTCTTCCGGTGCAAATATTATGAAGGGCGAAGGCTTTACCAAGGGCAACTGCGTTTTCCTGATGTTCTTCCCGATATGGAAGCTTCTTCAGATATTTGAGATGTTCTCGCAGAATCAGCTTGTGGGCGTTTACTCCGAGAAGGTTTACATTATGCTTACCGCTATGGCTTCATCGGTATTCTTTATCTTTGCGGCAAGATTCTTTGCAGGCTTTGAAAAGAAGAACACACGCTTCTGGATGTGTATTTTCGGTTATGCTGCTTCTATCTTTGCGGCAGTTTCGGTAATACCGAGATATATCATGTATTTCATTCTCGATTATGAGACCCGTGAAGGAATGGCTTCGCCGGATACTGCGGATATCGGTATTGCTGTTCTGACTATTTCTATTGTGGCGGTATTCTGGAGCACCTATGTTTACAGAGTTATGCCCAAGCTTAATCTTACAGGCAAGCGCCGTTGGAACAAGACTACTCTTGCGGTAAGAAATATGCAGTCCATAGAGGACGAATAAAAAAATCAAAGGCTGCCGGACAGGGGAGTGCCGTGCCGAACGACGGAAGCTCTCCCTTTTCCGGCTTTTGTTTTTCAAAGGAGTGAAGCGTTTGCCGCAGAATAAAATCAAAAAGACCGCAGCTTTGCTTGCTGCTGCGGCAATGCTTTCGGGCTGTGCCTTCGGCGGTTCTATAGACACGCTGCTTTCTCCGCCGAAGCTTTCGGAGGAACAGAATGCTGTCTATGACGCGCTTGTCAGATCTGTGGGAAATGATATAAGGCTCCGTTACCCTCGTTCGGGGGATTACCGCTCTTCTTTCGTTTTTGCAAATATTGACGGTGAGCCTGACAGCGAGGCGATCGTTTTTTACGAAAAAGCGGGTGAGACCGAGGGAGAGGGAAATGTCCGCATAAACATTATAGACCGCCGCGGCGGAAAATGGACAAGCGTTTATGACCATGCCGGAGCAGGTACGGGTATAGACAGAGTTCTTTTTTCGGAGCTGGGCGGAAGCGGAAAAACAAGCATTATTATTGGATATTCTATGCTTTCGGGCGAGAAAAGCGTTCAGATATACAGCTATGAAAACGGAAGGCTCATGTCGGAATATTCGGACAGCTACAGCACGATGTTCATATCCGACCCGGAACGGGACAGCACAAACAAGCTGATGCTGATACGTCCGGGCGGTCAGCTGAAAAAAGCTTCGGTATGCGAAGTATCGATCGACCCTGAGACGGGCGCTGCTGCCGAGGTAGGAAGCGTTGCTCTGAACGAAGCTTCCACTGATTTTGTAAACATTGCGTCGGGATATGTGGGAAAGGACACTCCTGCAATTTTTATCGACGGACTTTCGGGCGGTCAGCTTACTACGGAGATAATCTATTCGGTAAACGGTCAGCTGAGAAATCCGCTTTATATGGGCGAAGCAGGTCTTATCGAAAAGACCAAGCGTCCGACCGGATATCCCTGCACGGACATCGACCTGGACGGTGTGATCGAGATACCCACTTTGTCGCTTTTTCCCGGACATACCGAGACGGACACGGCAGGAAAGCTTTACAGCACCGACTGGAACATTCTTGACAATTACAGCATTGTTAAAAAATATTCAAGCTTTTACAATATCAGCGAGGGGTACTGCTTTATCCTGCCAAGCCGCTGGGACGGTGTTGTTACCGCAAAACGTGACAGCGGTACGGGAGAGGTGGTTTTCTGCAAGTTCAGGATAGACCTTGAAAACAGCACTACCGAGCTGCTGAGGATAGCGGTCGCTTCCGAGGAGGAGACTCCTGCGCTGCTTGAGGACGGCTATATGATCTTAAAAAGCAACAACAAAATGAATTATCTTGTAAAATGCCCCGACATTTATGACGAGCCGCTTGTTCTTACCGGCACGGAAATAAGCAACAGCTTTTACCTTATGGCATGATTCGGAAAGGATGGTAGTTTTATGAAACGTATACTTGTTTGCGAGGACGAAGACGTTATCCGCGATTTCGTTGTTATTAACCTTAAACGTGCAGGCTATGACGTTGTGGACGTTAACTGCGGCGAGGAGGCTCTCAAGGTTTTTGACCGTGAGCACGGCGATTTTGATATTGCGCTTCTTGATATTATGATGCCGGGCATTGACGGCTTTCAGGTCTGCAAGGCGCTGCGCAAAAGAAGCAGCACTATCGGTATTATCATGCTTTCCGCAAAGACTCAGGAAATGGACAAGGTAAGCGGTCTTATGCTGGGTGCTGATGATTACATAACAAAGCCTTTTTCTCCGTCGGAGCTTACGGCGAGGATAGACGCTATTTACCGCAGGGTAAGCATGAGCGTTGCCCGTGAGGAGGATACTGCTTCGACAATTGAATCAGGTCCCTTTGTGCTTAATCTGAAAAGCAGGACTGTGGCGAAAAACGGTGTGCCTATCGACCTTACGCAGGTGGAGTATCAGATAATGGAATACTTTATGAACAATCAGGACACGGCGCTTGACAGAAGCTCTATTCTTACTCACATATGGGGCGAGAATTACTATGGCGACGACAAGATCGTTGACGTTAATATCCGCCGCATAAGAATGAAGATAGAGGACGAGCCTTCAAACCCAAAGTACATTTCCACCATATGGGGTTTCGGTTATAAATGGTCCGTTAAGGGCGGAGAAGAGTAAGCTTTAAGGTAAAAATGCCGGGGAGGTGCGCCTGTGAGAAAATCAAATATTACTAAGCGATGGCTTGTAAACAATCTGGGCGTTATTTCCGCTATGCTTTTTGCAATCGTTATCGGCGGCACGATTTTTGTCAGAAGCTATTATTACGGCTCTGCAAGGCAGTATCTTACCTCACGCATGAACATGGTATCGAGTATTCTTCAGCGCTCATACAACGACCCTGCCACAAGCTTTTCCGCTGAGGTGCGCTCGCTGGTGGAGAACTGGTCCGAAAAGGACAAGACCGAGCTTATGGTCATAAGCGGCAAGGGAAATGTCGGACTTACTTCGTCCGGCTTTATTCCCGAAGAAAAGCTTGACGAAATGGCGGATTACACCGAGGCTTCCGCAAACGGCACAAGCGGTTATTATACCGGGAAAATGCAGAACGGTGAAAAGATAATGGCGGTTTGTGTAATGCTTCCTGCCAATGACGCAGGGTACACTGCCATAAGAATGGTCTCGTCCCTTGAACAGGTAAACAGGCATATTTCAGCCATAGCCATTGCTCTGGCGGCGGTCTGCATTATTATACTTGTACTTGTATTTATTTCGGGACTTTATTTTATAAAATCCATCGTTATTCCGGTGCGGCAGATAGGTTCTACCGCAAGGCGGTATGCTATGGGAGATTTCTCGGTGAGGATCACCAAGAAAAACGATGACGAGATCGGTGAGCTTTGCGATATCGTCAACCACATGGCAAGTGAGCTTGCTCTTTCGGAGTCAATGAAAAATGAGTTCATTTCAAGCGTTTCCCATGAACTGAGAACGCCGCTTACCGCTATAAAGGGTTGGGCGGAGACTATCGGAAGTATGCCGGATGACGCTGAGACCGTTGCAAAGGGAATGAGGGTCATAGGCAGCGAGAGCGAGAGGCTTTCCGAGATGGTGGAGGAGCTGCTGGATTTCTCCCGTATGCAGAACGGGCGGTTTACGCTGAACAAGGCGACTATGGACGTTCTTGCGGAGCTTGGAGACGCTGTGCTTATCTATACCGAAAAGGCTCACAAGGAGGGCATTGACGTTATTTACGATGAGCCTGATATGCTGCCTTTTGTATTCGGTGACAAAAACCGCATACGGCAGGTCTTCATTAATGTTATTGACAATGCGATAAAATATTCCGACAGAGGCGGCATCGTTTCAATACAGGCTTCTATGGCGGACAGCACACACATAAAAATAGATGTATCCGACACAGGCTGCGGAATAAGCGCGCAGGATCTTCCGAAGATAAAGACAAAATTCTACAAGGCTAACCACACACGCCGCGGAAGCGGTATCGGTCTTGCGGTTGCAGACGAGATAATTGCTATGCATGGCGGCAGGCTGGATATTGCCAGCGAACAGGGTGTGGGTACTACGGTGACAATTACGCTGCCTATACAAAAAAATTAATTCGGATCAAAACGACCGCAAGCGGTTGTCTTGTGCAGCAATGGTAAATATTTTGAAAGGAGCAGGTTTTTCTTAGGAAAAACAGTTTTAAAAATGAGCGAGGCTAAGGAATGCAAAAAGGAATGCTTTAAATCGAAGATCGGCGGACAGGCGCTTATCGAGGGCGTTTATATGCGGGGTATAACTACTGCTGCAATGGCATGCAGGCTTCCCGACGGTAATATCGACGTGGAAAAGTGGGAGGTCAAAAACGGCAAAAATGCGCCATGGTACAGAAAAGCGCCGTTTATACGGGGATGTATAAATTTTGTTGCAAGTCTTATTGAGGGCATACGCTGCACTATGAAATCCGCCGAAAAGCAGATAACCGAGGATGATGAGGAGGAAGAGCTGAGCAAGTTCGAGCAGTGGCTTACCGACAAATTCGGCGACAAGCTTGTGAATGTTATCATGATAATTTCGGTGGTTATTGCGCTGGCGTTTTCGCTTATCGTTTTCAAGGGCGGTCCTATCCTTGTTGCAGATCTTATCGAAAGGCTTGGTGCGCCGGAAAGCGCACGCCCAATTATTGAGGGATTTGTGAGACTGCTCCTGCTGGTGGGATATATGTATGCCATATCATTTATGGGAAGCATAAAGACTACGTTTATGTATCATGGTGCGGAGCATAAGTCTATTGCCTGCTATGAGGCGCAGGAGGAGCTTACTGTTGAAAATGTCAGAAAGCACAGCCGTTTTCATCCCAGATGCGGAACAAGCTTTATTCTTATCGTTCTTATCATAAGCTTTATTGTGGGAATTTTTCTTCCCCGTGAAAATATGTGGATACGCTTTGGAGTTCAGATGCTTTGTCTTATTCCCGAGGCTTCGGTGGCATATGAAATTATAAAGCTTGCGGGACGGTATGACAACATTTTTACAAAAATAATCTCGGCTCCGGGACTGTGGCTTCAGAGGATAACTACAAAGGAGCCTACCGACAAGCAGATCGAGGTGGCTATTGCTGCACTTACGCCTTGTCTTCCCGATGAAAACGAGGAGGACAAGTGGTAATACTAAAAACCAATTAAACTGTAGACAAAAAATCTTCGCATGATCCATATATGCAAGATCATGCTCAATTTTTTGTACAGTTTTTAAATGGTTTTTAGTATAATACCGCTTTTCGGTCAAATTGAATAAAAAGGTCCGTTGTTTTACCCCTTACGGGGAACAACGGACTTTTTTGTTTACGGTACTATCTTTATCTGCTCTCCGCTGTTCAGGGAAAGTCCTTCATACTTCAGCTCGGAGTCTATATCGGGGATCCGCTCGCCGGGAATTATCCTGCACCTTGAAGCGTCTCCCGAATGGGTTTTGTTTTCATCCGGAACGACCTTTGCGGTTTTTTGAGTATGGATCTTTATCTCGTCCGGCACAGAGCCGGAGCTGTTCGCAGGAATAGTCTTAACAAATGCTTTGCCTGATTCAAGCATGACAAGCGCTCCTTTCGATTTTGACAGTCATTCGGTATCATACTAAAAACCATTTAAAAACTGTACAAAAAATCGAGCATAATTTTGCGTATATGGATTATGCGCAGATTTTTTGTCTACAGTTTAATTGGTTTTTAGTATCAAATAGCCTTGCG
>JBJESH010000050.1:0-1501 GCA_051882695.1 Oscillospiraceae bacterium
TTCGCTGAAAAAATAAAGGAGGGAAAATACAATGAATAAAACAGACAAGGCTTTGGAGCTTTTTTCAAACAATTTCAACTGTTCTCAGGCGGTGCTTACGGCGTTTGCGCCTGATTTCGGACTTGACGAAAAGCTTGCGTTAATGCTTGGTACATCATTCGGAGGCGGCGCAAGAAACGGTGAGATATGCGGTGCGGTTTCGGGGGCGCTGATGGTTCTGGGATTGAAATACGGTCACTTTGATCCTGCTGACAACGAGCAGAAATCAAGGGCATATTCAATTGCTGTTGAATTTACAAAGCGGTATAAGGAAGCTAACGGCTCAATTGTCTGCCGCGATCTGCTTGGGTATGACCTTTCAAAGCCGGACGAAATGGCTTGCATCAAGGAAAAGGGTCTGTTCGGTGAGGTTTGTCCCAAAGCTATAAAAAGCGCTGTGGAAATACTGGAAAGCATTATTGCCGATCATGAATAGCAGGCAAACCGTTTTATAAATAAACATATTTAGATTCATATACAGAAAGGTATAATTATTATGGGATCTCTAAAAACAGTCTGGGACTTTTTCCAGTCTGAGATACTGGGCATGGCTTGGCTGAACAGGCTTATCGGTTCGGCGCTGAACGCTCTCGGTCTTGACAAAAGCGGAAAGGTCGGCGGCAGCGTAAGGTTTTTCATCTATGACATGATAAAGATCATGGTGCTGCTGGGAGTGCTGATATTCGTTATTTCCTACATTCAGAGCTTTTTTCCGCCGGAACGGACAAAGAGGATACTGGGACGATTTCACGGTATCGGGGCAAATATTATTGCTGCTCTGCTGGGTACGGTAACGCCCTTCTGCTCCTGCTCGTCCATACCGCTTTTTATGGGATTTACAAGTGCAGGTCTACCTCTTGGTGTAACATTCTCATTCCTTATTTCTTCGCCTATGGTAGACCTTGGCTCTCTTGTGCTGCTGATGAGTATTTTCGGCTGGAGGGTCGCTGTTATATACGTTATCGTGGGACTTGTCATAGCTGTTGCAGGCGGCACGCTTATTGAAAAGCTGCATCTCGAAAATCAGGTTGAGGAATTCATACGGAACGCCAAAGCAATTGACGTTCCGCAGGAGGAGCTGCATTTCAAAGACCGTGCGAAATATGCCTTTGAGCAGGTATGCACAACGGCGAAAAAGGTTTTCCTCTATGTTATCATCGGAGTTGGCATAGGAGCTGTTATCCACAACTGGATACCGGAGGAATTTATCGTAAATGCTCTCGGGAACAATAATCCGCTGGGCGTTATTATTGCAACGGCTGCGGGCGTTCCAATGTACGCAGATATTTTCGGCACTATCCCCATTGCAGAGGCTCTGCTTGCAAAGGGTGCGCTGCTGGGAGTGGTGCTGTCCTTTATGATGGCGGTAACGACACTTTCTCTGCCGTCCATGATAATGCTTCGGAAAGCGGTCAAGCCGAAGCTGCTGGGTATTTTTATTGCAGTTTGTACGGTGGGCATC
>JBJESH010000051.1:0-5935 GCA_051882695.1 Oscillospiraceae bacterium
GCGCTCGATAAATTCCAGTACCTCACGTCCACGCTCTCCCACAAGAGCGATAACATTTATATCAGCCTCGACCTCACGGGCGATCATGCCCAGCAGTGTGGATTTACCAACGCCCGAACCTGCGAAAATTCCCATACGCTGACCTCTGCCGATAGTCAGCAGACCGTCAATAGCCTTTACCCCGAATGGGATTATCTCGTCTATTCTCGGTCTTGTCAGCGGATTTACAGGCTCGCCCGCGATCGAGTATCTGTCAGTAGTTTCAATTGGAGGACCTCCGTCAATGGGTTCTCCGATAGCGTTTATTATCCTTCCCACAAGCGCGTCGCCCACGCCCACCTGAAGCTGCCTGCCCGTGTTGTCAACGATAGACCCGGGACCCACACCCTCAATATCGGTATAGGGCATAAGCATTACCTTGCCGTTGTTAAAGCCAACCACCTCGCCGTAAATAAACGAGTCGGAGTTCTTGGCGTTTTCGCCCTTGCGGAAAATTCTGCAAACGTCGCCGATATTCGCCTCCGGACCGGAAGCTTCAACGGTCATTCCGATTATCTTTTCAATTTTACCCTGATATCTGAACAGATCCGCCTGCTTGACGGCTTCGCGAACGGCTGCAAAATTCATAATGTTTCTCCGTATAAAGGACGGCTATTCATCGTCCTCGGTCTTGCCCCTTGTGTTGTGTAAGATCTCCTTTAAGAAATCAAGCTGAGTAGGAACGCCTGCGTCCACTATCTCCGAACCATTGTCCAGAATTACCGTGCCCTCCTCGGCGTCCTCGTCGAACTCTATCTCAATTTCGGGAACAAACGGGATAAGCTCCTTTATAAGCTTTTCGTCCGTCCTGAACCTCTCGGTTATCTCGTCCTCTGCAAGAGTAATTTTTATATAATCGGAATTGCGGAAGTTCTTAGCCGCCTCCTCGATGATGCTTTCAATGACCTCGGAATTTGTATCATATTCCGTGCGGACAATTTTTTTCACCATCTCAAAAACGGTCTCACGCATTTCCTCCTCGTTGGAAATATAATATGCTTCCTTTCGGGAATTTATCTCGGAAAGCAGCTTGCCGGCAGCGTCTATGTATTTTTTATACTTTTCAAGCGACTCGCCCTTGCCCTCTGCAAAGCCCTCCTCAAAGCCTTCTTTTTTAGCCTGCTCCTTGAGGATAACGCATTCCTTCTGAGCCTTTTCCATGACCGCCATCGTAGCAGCCTTTGTGTCGGCAGTAATTGAAGCCGCCTGATTTTTCGCCTGCTCTATGATACCGGCTCTCTCCTGTTCAAGAGCCGCACTGCGCTCGGAAAGTATCTGCCGGACCTTTTCGTCCACCGCCTCATTGAAGCGGCGCTCCTGCTCGGCTCTTTCCTCTTCCTCACGCCTGCGAATCTCCTCGGCGGAGATAAACTCGCCCGTATCCTCATCCTCGCTGGGTATATACACGGTATTGTCGATTTTGACAGGCTCGCCGATCTCGTATCCCGTGCCGAAGCCTCTAACGATCTTAAGCAATTATCTCGTCCTCTCCGCTCTTTCCGATTACGAGCTCGCCCTCTTCCTCCAGATGGCGGATAATGCCGACGATCCTCTGCTGAGCCTCGTCAACATCACGCATACGCACGTTGTGGAGATACTCGATCTCCTGCTGGATAGATTCCTGCATTCTCTGCGGCATATTTGCGTAAAGAGTTGCTGCAACATCGGCGTTGGAGCCTTTGATAGCAATGGCAAGATCCTTTGTCTCCACATCTCTGATGAAACGCTGTATCGACATGGAGTCGAGAGTAAGGATATCCTCGAAAACGAACATTTTCTTTTTGATCTCTTCCACCAGCGCAGGGTCTCTCGCAGACAGCTCGTCGAAGATGTACTTTTCCGTACCGCGGTCGACCTTGTTCAGAACGTCCGCAACATAGTTGATACCGCCGACCTCTGTAAGATCCATGGAAACCACCGCAGCAAACTTTCTTTCGAGAGTGGATTCGATAGCCTTGATAGTTTCCGGCGAAGCGGATTCCATCTTAGCGATTCTTTCAACGACCTCGACCCGCTTTTCCTTAGGAAGCTCCTGAAGTACAAGCGAAGCCTGATCTGAGTTGACATATGACAGCACCAGCGCAATAGTCTGCGGATGCTCGTTCTGGATAATGGCAAGCAGGTTCTTGTAATCGGATTTTCTTACGAACTCGAAAGCCTTTGTCTGCATGGACTTTGAAACCTTGTCCATGAGCTTCTGCGCCATTTCCGGACCGTAAGCCTTTTCAAGAACAGTCCTTGCATAGTCCACACCGCCCTCGGTAATTACCTTCTGGGTCAGGCACAGCTCATAAAATTCGTTTAAGACCGCGTCAACCTGAGCAATGTCCATATACGGCAGACTTGAGACCTCAAAGGTAAGCTTTTCGACCTCTTCATCCCCAAGCCGCTGATAAACGTGCGCAGCATTTTCAGCACCGATGGAGGTAACGACTATAGCCGCTTTCTGCATAGAACTAAGCTCTTCAATATCGGGCATCAGTCATCCTCCTCCTCTTTCATCCAGCTCTTAAGCAGCTGAGCCACAATTTCCGGGCTGTGCTTTGCAAATTCGCTGATCTCTCTTCTGATAACGACTTCCTTTGTCTCTATCTGATCGTCTGTAAGACTCGGAACTTCCACAGGCTCGCCCGCCTCGCTGAAAGCAAACGTATCCACAGGCGCTTCTCCCTCCGGAACAGCAAGACCGCTGGTTTCGATGACCTGCTTCTCGAAGGCCTTTCTCTTCTTCTTTGCATTGCCGGAAATAATGGCAAGCACGATAAGAATAATAAGAATAAGTATAAGCAGTATAGCGCCCACAAGAATGAGTTGGTCAAAGGTAAGTCCGAACAGATATGTGGGAGCAACAGGACCGACCTCTTCAACATCGGTGTATTTTCTGAAGTTTGTAACGGTAACAACATCGTCAAGTACCTCTGTCCTTACCGTTCCGGCAGTACCAACAAGCTTTACAAGGTCCTGCTTTTCGGCCTCGGAAAGATAATCCGTATAAACCACTACCGAAATTGAAAGTCCGTCTATCTCATAACCTTTCTTTTCTATCTGTTCCTTGTATGTATCAACAAGATATGTGTTGGAGAAGGACTCCTCCGACCATGCGCCGTATCCGTCCGTGTCGCCGGTAGGATATGTGTCATCGGCATTTCCCTCAACGCCCACAACGCCGCCGTCAGCGGTAGTTCCGCCGCTTGCGTTGTCAACGTCCGCATGCTGAAGAACACCTGCATTGGTGTTTCCCTCAGGGGAATAGTCGGTATTCTCGCTTACCTTTGAGTCAAAGTTGAGAACCATATTTACCGCAACGGAAACGCCGTCCTCACCGTAAATAGGCACCAGCAGCTCAAGTATCTTGTCCTTTATGGTGTTTTCAAGATTTGTCTTGAAAACAAGCTTTTTGGTTTCGTCAAGCAGCAGGTCGTAATCTCCGTCAGCGTTCAGTATCTGAGGGATACCATAGCCATCCACTATCGAGATGTTCTCGTCCGTAAGACCCGACCAGGACATTTTTACAACGTGTGTGATACCGGTTATCTGCTTGTTTGAAAGCTTTTCAATACCGTCCAGATAAACCACCACCGCAGCGGTAGGGTACTGCTTGTTTGAGGTAATGACCGTATTTTTTTGCTCGGGCGCAGTCAGATTAACGACCGCCTTGCTGATATTTTCCATAGAACCGATAATAGCGCTGAGCCTGTTTTCGGTATCTATCTTCTCATAAGCGCTTCTCTCCGATTCGGTTGTGAACATACCCGTTTTCTCGGTAGTCATCGGATAATTGAGACTGCTCTTTGGGTATTCCTGCTGAGCAAGCTGAATAGTGATATAATTTTCCGTACCCTTCAGAACGGTGATAGTACCGTTTGAAAGCTTCGCTTCATATCCCATTCCCTCAATAAGAGAAACCATTTCCGCCGCCTCGGAGGTCTCAAGTCCCTCATAAAGAACGACATAATCCTTTTTATTTAAAGCAACCGTCACAATTACCGCAAGCAGAACGATCGCCACAAGTATCGCAACATAAAGTATCCTGCGTTTCTTGTCCTGCGATTCCCAGAATTGCGTAAATGACTTTGTGACCTTGGTAACCTGCTCTTTGATCGCCATTTTACGAATTTTCCTTCCTTTTTAAGCGTAAAGCGCAATGCGCAGCATTTTACATGGATATCTGAAGTATCTTGTCATAAGCGTTGACAGCTGCGTCCTTGACAGCAACGAAAGTATCCACCGCCACAGAAGCCTTTGTCATGTTGTTGTAAATTGTGTGCAGGTCGTCGATCTCACCCATGGCAAGACGTACCGAATCCTCCTGAACTACCCTCTGCGTCTCCTGAACATCGGAAAATATCTCCTTGAAAACGTCCGAGAACTGAGGCTTATCGGACTCTTCCGTTACAGACTTTACAGCTTTATCGTCAAAATATGATTCAACAGGCTGAATAGCGCTGCTTATAGGTACAATAAACATAATAAATCTCCTTTTTATTACGGACTGTATAAAAATTATCTTCCGCTGAGAGTCATCGCCTTTGAAAGCATAGCCTTTACCGCCTGATAAGCGGAAGCATTTGCCTCATAGGAACGCTGAGTCGCAAGCAGGTCTATCTGCTCCTTGCTGTTGTCAACATTGCTTTTGTATATGTAACCGTCCTCGTCCGCAAGAGGGTTATCCGGGTCATAAACGGGAACAAACGGCGCGTCATCCTCAATGACCTTTGCAACAGTAACACCCGCATAGCTGTATTTGTTGCTGTGGTTGAGGTAATAAACACCCCGATAATGCTTTACACCGTCATCATTGTTTGAGATGTTGGCATATTTGTCAAGCACGTCGCTGAATTTTTTCTTTTCAGAAAAAACCACCAGCTGACGGCAGTACGGATCGCCGTCGGGAGATGTGTTATATGTCTCCTGATTGGCGATATTCTGCATAATGATATCCGAGCGCAGTCTCTGCGCCGAAAGCGCCGAAGCACTTATATCAAGCGAATTAATAAAAGACATTTCTACCGTCCTTTCAAAGTTACCGATCGTACCTCTCAGCAGTCAGCTTATTTCGAGACTGCCTTTCTTATCATCGAATAGTTGTTGTTAAGATAATCCGTCAGTGCACTGTACTGATACTGAGCGTCGGCAAGAGCCGTCTGCTCCTTTTCCATATCAACGTTGTTTCCGTCAAGTATCTGGTTTGTATTCGTTTCATATGTAGTGGTAACAGTCAGTCTCAGCGGCTCGTCATTATCCTCGTGATAAAGTCCGTCCTTAATGCCTTCATGGTATCTGCACTTGCATTTTTCCTTTAATATAAGTCCGAACTCAACTGTTTTCGCCTTAAAATCCGGAGTATCGCAGTTTGCGATATTGTTTGTAATAACTCTCTGCTTGTACCAGGTCGCGTCAAGCGCCTGTTCCGCAAGGTTGTGAGTAACACTGTCAAAAAGACCCATAAAACCAGTCCTTTCCCGGCAAAAAGCCGTAATCAGGGGTCAAAAGGGTATACTACCCCATAATTATTCAATAATAGTATATAACATTTTCCCATAAAAAACAAGTGGGACAGTAAAATAATTCTCAAATCAGCCGTAAAAATTTTAACGATATTTCTATTAAATTTTCCTAAACCTCACAAAAAATAATACGCTGTTACAAATATTATGCCGAAATCCGCCGATAATTCAGTGATTTTAAACAAATATTTTGGATTTATACCCTATGGAATAGCATTATATTTTTTATACAAATTGTTAATTGTTCATATTTCAAAACAAAAAAACGGCTTAGGAACCCCCAAGCCGAATAAAAAATTATTAATACTGAACCGAAGAAACAAATTCTCCGGGGTCAATAACACCTCTTGCAATTGCGTCCGCCTTTATCTCCTCATAAGCAAAAGCCT
>JBJESH010000052.1:0-2672 GCA_051882695.1 Oscillospiraceae bacterium
AAACGTTTATTTCCCTCTGACGCAGCAGCTCATAGCCGTACAGAAAATCCTCATATGTGTGACAGCGGTTGATTTTTTTCGCAGTAACGTCATGTACCGTCTGTAAGCCAAGCTCCACGGTAAGATAAGTCTGACGGGAAAGCTCCGCAAGATAGTCGGCAGTCTCTTCCGAAATGCAGTCCGGACGGGTAGAAACCGCAAGACCAACAGCATTTTCCCGAGAAAGCGCCTCTCCGAAAAGCCGTTTCAGCTTGTCAAGGGGCGCATAGGTATTGGTGTTTGCCTGAAAATACGGGATGTACAGCAGATCCGTTCCCCACTTGCGTTCAAGACGGCTTTTAACAGCAGCAAACTGCTCCGCAATGCTTTTTCCCGGATCTCCGCCAAAATCGCCGCTGCCCCTCGCCGAACAGTATGTGCAGCCGCCAACGCCCTTTGTGCCGTCAATGTTCGGACAGCTGAATCCGCCGTTAAGACTGACCTTTACCGTCTTTTTGCCGAACCTGGATTTGAGATACGCATTCTGCGTGTTGTATCTTTTCCCCGTGACTCTGTCGGGAAGTATTATATCCATTCTGCCAAGCTCTCCTTTTATGTAAAATGTACTGTTTTTCAGCAAGTTTTTTTACTATTATAGCGTATTATTCAGAAAAAATATACCGATTTCGGCAAAAAGTC
This sequence comes from Oscillospiraceae bacterium, assembly GCA_051882695.1. Classification (GTDB taxonomy): domain Bacteria; phylum Bacillota; class Clostridia; order Oscillospirales; family Ruminococcaceae; genus RGIG8773. Next base: position 679 of record JBJESH010000052.1, read on the forward strand.
TATTGCAATTTTTAATATTTGTGGTATAATGTATATGAGTAAATATAGAATAACGGAACGGAGGGACGGCTTTTATGAAAACTGTTTTTGTTACAGGTGCGTCCGGTCTTATCGGAAGCGAGCTTTCAGAAGCCTTGCTTGCTAAAGGTTTTAAGGTTGTCGGAGTTGACAATACACCAAATACAAACGTTGATAATCCCAACTATACTTTTATACAGGCACCTATCGAGGATAAGGACGCTGTTTCAAGTGCAATGAGCGAAAACAAGATAGATGTTCTTGTTCATCTTGCCTGCACAGTGGACAACGACCTGCCAAATATAATTACACCGGCACATGAAAAACAGTCGGCAGCAGTTGACAAATATCTGTATAAAGCTGCCGTTACAGCAGGAGCATCGGATATTATTATGGTCAGCACACATCAGGTCTATGCACACCAGAAGACCCGTGAGCCTATTCGTGAAACTGCCGATGAAAAGCCTTCAAGCGCTTATGCAAAAATGAAATATGACAGCGAAAAGGCTCTCGCAAAGGCGATAAAGGGTGCAGGTTCGACAAAGGGCGTTATCGCAAGAGTCTGCCCTATCTACACAAAGACATATGTGCCTAATCTCCATGCGAGGATTTTCGACCCCAAGGATAACTGCTCATATATTTACGGCTACGGCGACTACGGCTTCTCATTCTGCTGCCTGTATAATCTTGTGGATTTTATACTTGGTATACTTACCGTAACAGGCGGAATAAACTATCAGGGCGTTTATAACGTATGTGATACAAAGCCTATCCTTGCAAAGGAAATCGTTGAATTTGAAAGACAATTCCACAAGCTGGGCGCAGTTATCCAGAGAAACTACGGCGCAGACGCAGTTAAATCGGCGCTTGCATTCGGTTCAAAGAGTGCAAAGATAGATTACCGCTACAACGACCTGAGTATCGTTTGCAGCAATATTTCCTACGACAACACCAAGGCACAGAGAATATCCACATTCAGATGGAAGCTCTCAAACACAAAGTAAGCATAAAAATCATAGTCCTACATAACCTGAGGAGAAACTATTCTCCTCAGGTCTTTTTATTGTTAAAATAAAATTGGTTGATTTTAGCTTTTTATTATGATATACTTATGATATATTTTAAAAAAGAGGTATTCGTTATGGATTTTTCAAAATTAAATTTCGGCGTTGACGGCGACAGCATTACCGCAGGACAGCAGTGGTCATGGCATGTTTTCAACACTCTTCATATGGCTTCACACCACAATGTTGCCGTAGGCAGCGCCGTGTGGTATAAAAGAACTATCACCTGCAAAAACGGTTCTGTTACGACCCAGAGCTATAACGACCCCGACTTTGCGGGAATAAGCGACGGCTGGGAGCCTACCGAGGACTTGGACGAGCTTCAGAAGCGTGCGAACAACTGCGCAGTAGTACATATCGAGCATTTTATTTCCGATGTAAAAAACGGTATCGCACCCGTCCCCGATGTTTTTGCCTTTGCAATGGGTACAAACGACGACATCAACTCCCTCGGAGATGCAGAAAAGGCTCTTGAGGGCAAATTCCTTGACGGCAACGAAAGCATTGACCTTTTTACTGAGGCAGGCGCTATGCGTTGGTGTATCCAACGTATTATGGAAGAGTATCCAAAAGCAAGAGTTTTTGTGCTTACTCCTATCCAGACGGCAACCCCCGAGCATAACAAAAAAATTGAAAAACAAATTGATACGGTTATGAAAAAGGTTGCAGGCGCAATGGGCGCACAGATGATCGACTGCTTCAATAACAGCGGCATCTGCGAGAAGTTCGAGGTCATCGGCGGCACGGGCAAATACCTCAAGGACGGTCTCCACCCCGATGTTGAAGGACAAACTCTCGAAGGCGCTTATGCGGCAAAGGAAATCAGGAACAATATGTTTTAAGCTTGACCCGAAGATCCGTTTATGTGCGGATTTTCGGGTTTTCGGCGTGTGCCGAAATTGACTTGCCTGA
>JBJESH010000052.1:2772-5902 GCA_051882695.1 Oscillospiraceae bacterium
AAACACCTGATCGCAGCATTATTTTATTAATTGTAAAATCATTTGAAAAGAGCTGTTTTTTATGTTAAATGAATATGCCGAAAAATTGCAGTCACTGGCGGTTTTCAGAGGTATTCTTGCCGAAAAGACCGTTGCAAAGCTGCTGAATTTTCTTAAAACTCCAACTGCGGACGGCTACGGCGATTTTGCGGGAAGCCTTTACGAACACGGCGATTCCCTGACAGACTTTCTGATAGAAGTCATTACCGAGGACGAAAACCCTTATATGAAACGCATTGCCGAATATAAGGAGGTCCCCTCCCATATTGACGAGGCTGTACGGAACGAGCTTGAATTTTTACAAAGTCTGTCCCGTCTTTCTTCGGACGAAGCATGGGCAGCTGTTGATCCATCCGGCGGCAGCAAGCCTTTTTCCGGCTGGAATACATACGAAGCGGATCTCCTGAAAATCTACCGTGAGCGGATCGCTGCCCTGCATACAAAAGGCTTTGGAATTTTTGCAAAATACCACACGTTCATACTTAAAGACGGCAAGCTTGTTCCCGTAAAAAATCCCGACCCTCAGCGGCTTTCGCAGCTTTCCGGTTATGAGCTTGAACGAGGCAAGGTCATTGCAAACACGCTGGCTTTGCTCCGTGACAAGCCTGCCCCTAACGTGCTGCTTTACGGTGATGCAGGCACGGGAAAATCCTCAACGGTAAAGGCTATCGTAAATGAGTACCGTGACAAGGGTCTGCGCCTTATCGAACTGACAAAGGCTCAGCTTGGAGAGCTTCCCGTAGTTATCGAAAAAATTGCGGCAAATCCGCTTAAATTCATAATTTTTATAGATGACATTTCCTTCTCGGCGGATGATGACAATTTCAGCGCCCTTAAAGCCGTACTGGAGGGAAGCGCAGCCGCAAAAACACCAAACATGACTATCTACTGCACAAGCAACCGCCGCCATCTGGTCAAGGAGACCTTTTCGGGACGTGACGGTGATGACGTTCACGCAGGAGACACCCGTGAGGAGCTTATCTCTCTTTCGGAGCGCTTTGGCTTAAAGGTAGCCTTCCTGAAGCCTAACAAGGATACTTATCTGCAAATCGTGGAAAAGCTTGCAGCAGAATACGGCATAGAGTGTACTCCCGATCTGCTTGCCCGTGCAGAGGCTTATGCTTTGCGCCGCAGCGGACGTTCGGGACGTGCTGCAAAGCATTTTATCGAGCTTGAAGCAGCAAGCGAGAACATAAAGTGATACAAACCGAAGCTGACCTTTTCGCTAATTTGCTTGTGTATAAATTAGAATTTGCGCTCGGTGACGTTAAAACTATTGTAGGGGCGGCGTTTCGCCGCCCGTGGTTTACAGGTATTTTGTGTTGATTTTCGGGACGGGAAACCCGTCCCCTACAAAAATTAATTTTATATGCCGCTAAACTTTAATTTATTTAATTATAAAATGTGGTTCGCCGCTCAGAAAGGAAAAATGCCATGCTGCCCGTAAAACTTAAAATGCAGGCCTTCGCTTCATATGTGAACGCCGCCGAAATAGATTTTGAAGATCTGGACAGCCTGTTCCTTATCCACGGCGAAACGGGCGCAGGTAAAACTGCCGTGCTTGACGGCATTATGTATGCTCTGTATGGTGAATCCAGCGGCGGTGAACGTACCGAAATGCGCTGTGCCCTGCCGTCTGCGGAGAACATACCAACCGAGGTGGAATTTATTTTTCGGGCAAGAGGCGGACTGTACAAATTCACCCGTTCGATAATTATTACACCTCGGAGCAAAAAGCTTGACCAGCGGCAGGATTGCTTTTATTTCGACAGCGAATCGGGTCAGTACCGTGCATTTTTTGAGAACCCCAAGCAGGCTTTCGTGCGGCAGAAAGCCGAGGAGCTGACAGGCCTTACCGCAGAACAGTTCCGGCAGGTGATAATCCTTCCGCAGGGACGTTTTGAACGCCTGCTCACTTCGGGCAGCGCCGAAAAAGAAGCCATACTTTCGACCCTGTTCGGCGCGGAAAAGTATACTAAGCTTTCCGACAGACTTTCTGAAAAGGCAGAGGCTTACAGAAAAGACATTGCCGCCGAAAACGCTGCAATGAAAGCCATGCTTGCAGCCGAAAATGCCGAATCTCCCGAACAGCTTTCAGAAGAAGCTGACAGACTGAAAACCGAAGCGGAAGCTCTTTCGCCTCAGCTTTCGGACTCCAAAAAAGCTCTTGCCGAGACCCGTGAAAAACTCACAGCGGCAGAGCTTCTTGCGGCGAAGTTTTCTTCTCTTGCCGAAGCTGAAAAGCGCCTTTCGGTACTTGATTCAAGCCGTGAAAAAATAGAAGAAATGCGCCGTCTTTTGTCCATTAATGAGACTGCACTGAAAGCCGGACCCGAATTTACGGCAGCAGCTTCTGCATCGGAAGCCTTTAAAATGCGTTCGGAGCAGCTTTCTGCGGCAGAGAAAAATTTTGCTGACGCAGAAGCGGAACTTGCCGATGTTTTGAAAAAGTCCGAAGCTATAAAGCAGAAAGAATCCGAGTACGCAAAAAAAGCGGAGGAACTTGCAGTTCTGAATCGTCTTGCTCCTGTTTATGAGAAAATATCTCTTGCGGAAAGCACACTTAAAAAGCTTGCAGCAGAACGCATCTCCATTGATAAAGCCTGCGGACTTACTGCGGCTTCACTCGAAAATACTTCTGCGGAAATCGCACGGCTTTCGGCACTGAGAGAAAAGATCACCCGCGAGTTTTCACGGCGCATACCGTCTCTTTCTGCGCGCAAAACCGCCCTTGAAAACGGAGCAGCTGCGGAAAAACGGCTTGCAAAATTCACTTCTGCTCTTGAAGGCATAAAAAAGAAAGTCTCTACCCTGAAAATTAAAGCGGAACAACTCAAATCCGAAAAAAATATCGCCGAAGAAAAATACGACAGGCTTTACGGCGAGTATCTTTTAAGCACTGCATCAGAGCTTTCCTCAAAGCTTAAAGAGGGTCAACCCTGCCCCGTATGCGGAAGTCTTTCCCACCCGTTTCCTGCCGAAAAAAACGGCAGTTCGGTCACCGCCGCAGAAGTAAAAAATGCCCGTGCGGAATTTGAAAAAGCTGCTGCTGCACTTTCTGAAAAGCTTTCCGAAGCAGCTGCCGAGGAAG
>JBJESH010000053.1:0-5893 GCA_051882695.1 Oscillospiraceae bacterium
CGTGAATACTGAGAACATCTTCAAGGGTAAGCGGCTCAAAGTAAAGCTTATCCGAGGTGTCATAGTCGGTAGAAACAGTTTCTGGATTGCAGTTTACTATAATAGACTCAAATCCCAGCTTTTTCAGAGCAAGAGCAGCGTGTACGCAGCAGTAGTCAAACTCGATACCCTGACCGATACGGTTTGGACCGCCGCCGAGTATCATTATCTTAGGCTTGTCGGTATTAACGGGACTCTTGTCCTCATCAAGGTGATAAGTTGAATAGTAGTAAGCAGCATTTTCGGTACCGCTTACATGAACGCCTTCCCATGCCTCGCGTATGCCGTATTCATATCTCGCACTGCGTATATCGTCCTCCGGAACGTCAAGAAGCATACTGAGGTAGCGGTCACTGAAGCCATCAAGCTTAGCCTGCTTCAGACATTCCTTGTCGGGAACGCTGCCTTTCTTTGCAATGAGAGCTTCTTCCTCATGAACAAGCTCAAGCATCTGTTCAAGGAACCAGTGCTTGATTTTTGTAAGGCGGTAAATTTCCTCAACAGTAGCACCTTTGCGCAGTGCTTCGTAAATTATGAACTGGCGTTCGCTGGACGGAAAAGCAAGCTTTTTGAGAAGCTCTTCTTTTGAAAGCTTGTTGAAATCCTTTGCAAAGCCAAGACCGTAACGTCCTGTTTCAAGGCTTCGGATAGCTTTCTGGAAAGCTTCCTTGTAGGTCTTGCCGATGCTCATTACTTCGCCGACCGCGCGCATCTGAGTACCAAGCTTGTCCTCGGCGCCCTTGAATTTTTCAAACGCCCAACGTGCGAACTTGATTACAACATAATCTCCGTCGGGAACATACTTGTCAAGCGTTCCGTACTTGCCGCAGGGGATCTCCTTTAAGGTCAGACCGCAGGCAAGCATAGCTGAAACAAGAGCGATAGGGAAGCCGGTAGCCTTTGAAGCAAGCGCAGAAGAACGTGATGTACGGGGATTGATCTCGATAACTACGATTCTTCCTGTTTCCGGGTCGTGAGCGAACTGACAGTTGCAGCCGCCGATAACCTCGATAGCTTCAACGATTTTATAGGACTGCTCCTGAAGCTTTTTCTGAACGTCCTCGGAAATTGTAAGCATAGGCGCAGAGCAGAATGAATCGCCTGTGTGAACACCTATAGGGTCGATATTTTCGATGAAGCAGACTGTGATGATATTGTTTTCCGCGTCGCGTACGACCTCAAGCTCAAGCTCCTCCCAGCCTGCGATGCACTCTTCAACGAGAACCTGTCCGACAAGACTTGCCTGCAAGCCTCTTGCGCATACTGTTTTTAACTCGTCAACATTGTAAACCATGCCGCCGCCTGCGCCGCCCATTGTATATGCGGGACGGAGTACGACCGGGTATTTCAGCTTTTCTGCGATGGCAACTGCTTCGTCAACAGAGTAAGCAACTTCGCTTCGAGCCATTTCAATGCCGAGCTTGTCCATAGTGTGCTTGAATTCAATACGATCCTCACCGCGCTCAATGGCGTCGACCTGAACTCCGATGACCTTTACGTTATACTTTTCAAGAACTCCTGCCTCTGAAAGCTCTGAACAGAGGTTGAGTCCTGACTGACCGCCAAGGTTCGGAAGAAGAGCGTCCGGGCGTTCCTTTTCGATGATCTGTGTCAGACGGTATAGGTTAAGCGGCTCAATATAAGTGATATCCGCAACGTCGGGGTCTGTCATGATCGTAGCAGGGTTTGAGTTGACCAGCACGATCTCATAACCAAGACTCCTCAGAGCCTTGCACGCTTGTGTTCCGGAATAGTCAAACTCGCAAGCCTGACCTATTATAATAGGACCGGAACCGATGATCATAATTTTGTTGATATCCTGTTTTTTTGGCATATTTATCTCCCTACCCCGTGCTATGGCTGCACGATTGTTTATTTGCCGTTTTACCGGCTGCAATTTACCGAATAATATAATAACACAAAATATAAAAAAATGCAATATATTACATTCTAAAATACATATTAAAAATATGATTAATGCCAAAAATTGGTTAATAGCAATAAATAAGTATAAAATATTTGCTTTTTATTTCCACTAAAAATAATTGTCAACCTAAATTAAAATAATAGTTGACAATTTAGACGGAATGTGTTATAATGCTAAAGAAAGGAATGATAAATATGAAAAATAATACTGTTAAAAACATGGCTTTGTGCGGACTTTTTGCTGCAGTGATCGCGGTATGTTCATGGATAAGCATTCCGACGACCGTTCCGTTTACACTTCAGACCTTTGCGATTTTCTGTACACTCGGACTTATCGGAGGAAAACGCGGAACCGTTTCGGTTTTGCTGTACATAATACTTGGTGCAGTGGGACTTCCCGTATTTGCAGGATTTTCGGGCGGATTTGGTGTTCTTCTGGGAACTACCGGAGGATATATCATCGGTTTCCTGTTTACAGCCCTTGTATACTGGGGAATGACCTCTTTCCTTGGGGAAAAGCTTCCGGTCGTAATAGCTGCAATGGTGCTTGGACTTCTTGTATGCTACGCTTTCGGAACGGCATGGTTTATCTTTGTTTACAGCAAAAATACAGAGCCTGTCGGAATAATGACCGCACTTGGTTGGTGTGTATTCCCGTTTATTATTCCTGATGTGCTGAAAATTGCTCTTTCGGTTATTATATCAAGGAGATTGTCAAGCTATGTCAAGCCTGAAGCAAAAGCTGCATGAGCAGATATTTAAAATTCGTCCGCATCATGGACTTTGCACTGAATTTTTCCGCGGAATGGGTTACAGTGAAAAGTTTGCCGAAAGCATGGCTGAAATAATAGCTGTTCTCGAATCGGAAAACCCCGAAATCAAGCTGACAGTCGGTGCAGATGTGATATGCGTTAATTGTCCTCATAATTCGGACGGAATATGTGAAACGTCCGAAAAGGTCAACAAATATGACCGTGCCGTATTAGAAAAATGCGGACTTTCAGATGGCAGCCTAATTAAATGGCAGGATTTTAAAAATACTGTGCGGAAAGAAATCATTTTAAAAAATAAGCTTTCAGATGTCTGCGGAGACTGCTCATGGTATGAATTCTGCAAAAAACTATGAATTATTTACCGTATAAGCGTTGGTTTGGCGCTTATGCGGTATTTTTTTGCAAAAGCGCTTGACAAGTTAACACTTGTTTACTATAATAGATAATACCAAGTGAACGTATATTAACTTTATGAGGAGGCAATTATGGAACAGAAAGTAAATATTAATACGCTTATGTCGGCTCTTGTATGTGTATATCATTCGGGAAGAGAAAAATTATATTGGAGGATATTATGAACAGAGAAAATAAGCGTGCTAAGTATGAAAAAGGATATTATAAAAATCATGCCTGCAATGACAGCTTTATATGCAAAGTTTGCGGACGTTCGGTAGTGCCGACGGGGGCAGGAAGTGAGCATAGAAACCATTGCCCAAATTGTCTTTGCAGTCTTCATGTTGATGAAGAACCGGGCGACCGTGAATCGGAATGCGGCGGAATAATGGAGCCAATCGGAGTGTGGGTGCGAAAAGGCGGCGAGTGGGCGATAATTCACAGATGCAGGCGCTGCGGAAAGATATGTTCTAACAGAAGCGCCGCAGACGATAATCCAATGAAGCTGATGTCTATAGCTATGAAGCCGTTGGCAGAACCGCCGTTTCCGCTTGAACGTATCGAAGAATTGACAATTCTTATGGGCGGAGACGGTTTATTTAAGAAGTGATTTGATAAGGAGGTAATTATGGAACAGAAAGCAAGTATTACGGCGCTTATGTCAGCGTTTGTCCGTGCATATCATGCGGAAACCGAGGAAAATCCCGTGTTTAATGACAATATTGCAAAAAAAATGTTTACGGGATCGGAATATGAACAGATGAAAAGCTATATTGTCAGCGGTGCGGATTTTTTTGCTCCGAAGCTTAAGGGTGAGAATGTTGACACCGAAAAGCTGCTTGATTTTATTGTAAATACACAGCTTGCTCCTACGCCGGTTGTCCGTGCGAAATATTGTGAGGAGCGCCTAAAAAATGAAGTTATGACAGGTACAAAACAGTATGTGATTTTAGGGGCAGGGTATGACACATTCGCATGGCGTGAACCGGAATTGATGAAAAAGCTTTCGGTTTTTGAAACCGACCATCCCTTGACGCAGACTGATAAGCGTGAACGTCTTTCACGGTCGAGTTTGGAAATACCGCATAATTTTCATTTTGTCCCCTTGGACTTTACAAAGGACAGCTTGAAAGAAAAGCTGATTTCAAGCGGCTTTGACTTAACTAAAAAGACGTTTTTCAGCTGGCTTGGAGTAAGCTATTATCTTACCGATGAGCAGATACGAAAAACGCTTTCGGAAATTTCATCATTTGCCGCTGAGGGCAGCACAATTGTATTTGATTACGCCGACAGCGGACTTTTCGGCAGTGATATCCAACGGGTGAAAAATATGCTTGCAATGGCGTCGGCAGGAGGCGAACCTATGAAATTCTGCTGCGACAGCCTGTATCTTGCAAAGCTTTTGGAGGACTGCAATTTTCTTGTGTATGAGGAACTCACTCCCGACGATATTGACTTTAAGTATCTGAACGATTCGGATATGACTGCATTTGAGCATATAAATTATGTGACGGCGGTTTTAAAGGGCACGGAAAGGATAAATACAAAGGAGAAAATACTGCAAACCTCGCTGAGACTTTTTGCGCGCCGCGGCTACGATTCGGTTTCTGTACGGGATATTTCCGGTGAGTTGGGTATAACTCAGGCTGCGCTTTACAAGCATTATAAAAACAAGCAGGACATTTTTAACAGTATATTGAAGCGTATGGAGGCAAATGACAAGTCAAAGGCGGCGGAAAATTTTCTTCCCGAAAACAGCTTTGAAAACTCTCCCGACAGCTATAAAAGTATAAAGCTTGAAGATTTGAAGCGTTTTACTCTGGCTATGTTCCGATACTGGACTGATGACGCGTTTGCATCGTCTTTCCGAAAAATGCTGGCTCTGGAGCAGTACCGCAGCGCTGAAATGGCAAAGCTATACGGTCAGTATTTGTCAGACGGACCGCTTTCCTATACCGAGGACCTGCTTCGTGAAATGGGGTGTAAAAATCCAAAGCAAAAGGCGCTGGAATTTTATGCACCGGTCTTTATGCTTATTAATATGTACGATTCCGCAGAGGACAAGGACGAGATTTACAAGCTGGCGGAAAAACACATATATAATTTTAAATTGGAGGAATTAAAATGAATATAAGACTTGAAACCGAAAAGGACTACTTTGAAAATGAAAATCTTACAAGAGAAGCTTTCTGGGACGTTTACCGACCCGGCTGCAGCGAGCATCTTGTTCTGCATGACCTGAGAAGCTCTTCGGCATTTATAAAGGAGCTTGACCTTGTTGCAGAAGAAAACGGAAAACTCATCGGAAATATCGTTTATGCGAAAATGTATCGTGACGGTGTTATGTGCAATGATATCATAGGCTTCGGACCGGTTTCTGTCCTGCCGGAAATGCAGAAAAAGGGTATCGGAAGCAAGCTGATAAACGAGTCGCTGAAAATGGCAAAGGAAATGGACTTCAAGGCGGTAATGATTACCGGTGACTCTAATTATTACAGCAGGTTCGGGTTTGTTTCCGCAAGCAGCTTTGACGTACATCTTTCGGGTATACCTCTTGAGGATGAAGCGCCGTTTTTTATGGCATTGGAGCTTGAAAAGGGCTTTCTTTCAACACATTCGGGTGTGTACGATTTTGACGGAAAGTACAATGTATCGGATATCATGCTTGAAGAATTTGAGAAGCTTTTTCCGCCGAAAATGAAAAGAGAACCAAGAGAAGGTGATTTATAAAAAAATTCAAAAAGGTATTGACATTCACGTTA
>JBJESH010000054.1:0-5804 GCA_051882695.1 Oscillospiraceae bacterium
ACTCTGGACGGAACAAGGTAGTCTCTTGCTCCCTCAGGAGTAGATTTTATCATCATCGGGGTTTCGATCTCGATAAAACCGTTCTCGTAGAAATAGTCACGGGCAACCTTGGCAATCTTGCTTCTCTTGATAATATTGTCCTGCAAGGGCTTGCGGCGCAGGTCGAGGTAGCGGTACTTCAGACGAAGCTCCTCGTTGGTGTTGGTGTTGTCAACAATTTCAAAGGGAGGAGTCTGCGCCTTTGCAAGGATACGCAGGTCATCAACGAATATCTCAACACGTCCCGTAGCGATCTTCTCGTTAATGCTTTCGCGCTCACGGACAACACCCTTTGCCATAAGCACATATTCCGAGTGGCAGGAGGAAGCCTTTTCAAACACCGCCTTGTCAGTGGTCCCGTTGAACGTGAGCTGAACAACGCCCGTTCTGTCGCGGAGAACGATAAAGATAATTCCGCCCTTGTCGCGGACCGTGTCAACGTAGCCGCCTACCGTAACGGTCTCCCCTGCGGTAAGCACCTCGCCGCAGTAATGAGTTCTTTTAAGACCCTTCATATTGTCTGCCATTTTTATTACTTCCTTTCGATAAATTCATATTTCACAATTATAAAAGCAATCATTTTCCCAATTAATTGGATTGTTGGTTATATATTCATAAATTTTTCTGTATGAAACTTCATTCCTTATTATATGGTCATGGTAAGAGCGCTGAAAAATTTTACAGGATTCTATTTTAGTATTTATATTAACTTGTTTTGTTATTCCATATTTCAGCCAGCCTACCACATGTCCTATTGTAGGGGACGGGTTTCCCGTCCCGTTATCTGCAAGCACTAATAATATGTGAATATGGTTAGGCATAATAACATAATTGTCCACAAAAACGTTCGGAAATTTATCTTGTATGGCATTGATAAATTTATTCGTTATAATTCCAGCCTCAGTTAATTGCGGGACGGGAAACCCGTCCCCTACATTGGTTATCTGTGATAATATACATTCTCTGTCAACCGTGCAAATCGTTATAAAATATGCACCTGCCGAACTGTAATCAAACCCGGACAATCTGTTATTTTTTCTTCTCGGATATTCCATTATCCCCCGAAATTCTCCATAACCCCGTCAAACATCTCGCTTACAACAGCGTTGGAAAACTGGTCTATAAAACCGTCACCAAGAGAAATATCCGTCTGCTCGCCCGTAGCCATATTTTTCAGCTTTGCGGCGTTTGTTTCAAGCTCATTGTCGCCAAGAACCATTGTAAATGTAGCGCCGATCTTGTTTGCGTATTTCATCTGTGGCTTCAGACCTCTGTTCATTGTGTCGAACTCAACAAAATATCCCTCGTCACGAAGCTGCTTTGCCATTACAACAGCCTTGTTCTGCGCCGCCTCGCCCATGGAAGCAATATACAGGTCGCACTTTTTCGCAGGAGCAAATTCCGCACCCTTGCTTTCCATTGTCATGATAAGTCTTTCCAGACCCATTGCAAATCCAAGAGCAGGAGTCGGGTTTCCGCCCAGTTCTTCGATAAGACCGTCGTACCGTCCGCCGCCGCATACTGTACCCTGCGCGCCGATATCGGTAGTAATAAACTCAAAAACAGTTTTTGTATAATAGTCAAGACCGCGCACTATCTTGGGATTTATCTTAAAATCAATACCCATAGCAGTAAGATATTTTTTCAGCTTTTCAAAGTGAGCAGAGCACTCCTCACAAAGAAAATCAAGTATAACGGGAGCGTCCTTTGCAATGCCCTGACAAATGGGACTTTTGCAGTCCAGAATACGCATAGGGTTGCGTTCAAGACGGTCAAGGCAGGTGGGGCAGAGGTCAGCTTTCTTGCTCTCGAAATAAACCTTCAGAGCCTTGTGATACTCTGCACGGCAGGTCGGGCAGCCGATAGAATTTATAAACAGCTCAACATTGTCAAGTCCGAGACGGTCAAGCAGCGACTTCGCCATAGCAATGACCTCGGCGTCTGCGCTTGCGTCTGCGCTGCCGTACATTTCCGCGCCGAACTGGTGGAACTCGCGGAGTCTGCCTGCCTGGGGCTTTTCGTGACGGAAGCAGGAAATAATATAGTACACCTTCTGAGGAAGCGCTTCATTCAGCAGACCGTTTTCGATAGCTGCACGGGCAGCGCCTGCCGTACCCTCGGGACGGAGAGTGAAATCATCCGGGTCCTTGCCGTTTGCGGGACTCTTGGCGGTCACACCGTACATTTCCTTCTGAACAACGTCGGTAGTATCTCCAACGCTTCTTTTAAACAGCGCCGTATTCTCAAATGTCGGGAAACGTATTTCCTTAAATCCGCAGCACTCTGCGGTTTCCGAAGCGCAGCGTTCAACTGTCTGCCACTTGTAAGCCTCGCCCGGAACAACATCCTGAGTACCCTTCGGTCTGTTTGTAATAATTGCCATAAAAATTCTCCTTTGCAAATCCGTTTATATTTTAGACTATTTTTCCTTTTTTATTTCGCCGGTAATTGAGCTTCTGCCCTGCTCCGAAGCATATGATATTAAAAACCAATTAAACCGTAGACAAAAAATCTTTCTTTAAAAATATTCCCCGAAAAAGTATAAAAACAAAAAATCCCATCAAAAGCCAAAGCTCTTGACAGGGACGACTTACACCGTGGTACCACCCGTATTTATCCGCATAGCAGACCTCAGACCCTTTAACGCAGGAAAACGTCCGTCCTTAGTCAGACGGCGGCTCGGCAGGTGTCCTTCGCTGTATCTCCGCACAGGCATTTTCAGCCGGCCTTATCGGTCCTGCCCTCTCTTTGGAACGGAAAACACGCTACTCTCCTCGTCACAGCCTTTTACTTATGGAATAATAATAACTCAAAAAAGCGTATTTGTCAAGTACAAAATTGCAGGTTGACCTCAACATAAATAAAAATTTACGCTGCCGTATTTTATATAGGAACGGCAGCGATTTTTATATTAATTCTATTGAAAAAATCAAAAATATGTGCTAAACTGTTACTTGTCGGAGTTACTTATCATCATCATGCGTGCTTCGCTGTTTTTGATAACGTTAAGAAGCGACGACGCCGAACCTGCATATTCCTCTGCAAGTGAGTTTGCGGTAATAAGCGTATCATCCGTTTCCGCAGGTGAATCACCGTTGCCTGCCGCAATTCCTTTGGCTGCGGCAGAAGCGTTTGCTTCGCACATTGACATTGCAGCCGACGACGAACCGAGAGCGACAATTTCAGGGACGGTAAAGAAATGCTGGTCGTTTTTCGGATTTGCAGAATAAACCACACGGAACATTTTATAAACCGCAAGCATCAGATATGTGGAAACTTCCTTTAAAATTGCTGCACTGCCCGTTTTGCGCACAAGGGAAAACAAGACCGTAACTGCGTTCACCACCAGTTTTTTGTTGAAAGAAGCCATTACTCCGCCGGCAGCGATCTTCTCCTTGCTGTTGGGGTCGTGGTCGGGGATATCTTCATAAGATATGGTTTTTCCTGCCGGTTCGGGTGAACGTCCGAGAAGATAATCGCAGGAAACATTATAATAATCCGCCGTTTTAACAAGGAATTCCAGTCCGCACTCTCTTATCCCCTTTTCATAATGGGAAAGAAGCGCCTGAGAGATCCCCAGATCAGCGGCTGCCTTTTTCTGACTGATGCCGCGTTCTTTCCTTAACAGTGTAATAATTCTTGGAAAGTCCGAATTCATCACGTCACCTCCTGAATTTGTTCTTTACATATCGTAAATTATACAGCATAACGTACAATTTGTAAATAGCTTCGCAAAAAAAAAGTCGATAAATGTTCTAAGGATTTTTTGTGTAATACTATACAAAAACCGTTCTGAGCGGTTTTTAAAGAAAGGAACTTTGATATGAAAGGATATCGCATAAGCATTCTCCGCCACGGCCTTACCGAGGCAAATGAAAACGGGATTTACATAGGGAAAACCGACCTGCCGCTTTCCGAAGCAGGACGAGAGGCTCTTCAGGATAAATATGACCAGCTTGAATACCCAAAGGTGCAGAGGGTTTATTCAAGTCCTCTTGAAAGAGCCATACAGTCGGCGGAAATACTTTTTCCGGAGCGTGAGATCGTCATTGTCGATGACCTGAGAGAAATGGATTTCGGCGTGTTTGAAGGACTTCCCGCCGAGGAGCTTATCCATCTCGACAGCTATAAAAAATGGCTGAAGGGCGGTCTTGACAATCCTCCGCCTAACGGCGAGACTCTCAGAAGCATGATGCTGCGCTGTTATTCTGCCCTTAACCTTATAATTCTCGACATGATGAAAGAGGACTTCACCCATACCGGCGTTGTGACCCACTCGGGAATACTTATGAATATGATGTCCTGCTTCGGTCTGCCTAAAATGAAGCCGATGCAGTTTGCCTGTGAGCCGGGAGAGGGATATGAGATACTTGTGAGCGCTATGATGTGGCAGAACGGAAACACTTTTGAGATCCTCGGGAAAATTCCCGGAAACGAGTAATTCCGAAGGGAGAACAGGCTTTGAAAACCGTTAAAGAACTCAAGCAGAGCGTTATACCCAGACTTATGTGCTGCTGGGGCGAAAACTGCGCTATATTTTTTATAACCCTCGGCGGACTTTCCGCTGCCGTGCTGGCATGGCTGCTTACAGCAGATTTTCTCACTGTAGTCGGTTTTGCAGACGCTTCGGAAAACCGCATCAACCTTTCCGATGGAAAGATACTTGCCGTTACAGCTGCTATACTTGTACTGATATGGCTGATCTCAACTCCGTTTGCATACGGTGTGAAATGGTACAGGATACAGCAGGTGCGCGGCAATTCAGTCCATGCGAGAAGTGTTTTCAGCTGCTACAGCTCGTTCAAAAGAATGGGACAGATATTCAGACTCAACTCGGTGCTGATGGCAAAAAGGCTTGTATTTTTTATTCCTGCCGCCGCGGTACTTGCTGCCGGCATATTCCTGCTGAATAAAATAAGAGAGCAGGCAGAAAAGGAAATGATATTCAGCATTGCTGCCGTATTGTTCCTGATGATAGCGGCAGGAATATTCTGTGCAATGGTGATCTTCAATATGAAATATGCGGCTGTCCCGTTCCTTTTTGCGCTGGAGCCGGATAAACCGCCCGCATATCTTATTGGAAAAAGCTGCAGGATAATAAAAGGTCATACGAATTATCTTGTTGAAACACTTCTTTCGCTGGCTATATGGCTTGTACCCTGCATAATGATTTTTCCGTCGCTTTTTATTTTTCCGTATTTGCAGATGGTTTACACCGGAGCAATAAACGAGCTTATTCTTGCGGACGGAAAGAATGACGCTCCTTCATCCGATGTGAAAAGAGGCGACAAGCTTGCTGCCGGAAATTGACGGACGTACCATTGAATTTGCCGCGGAAGCCTCAGACGACGGCAAGACCTGCGGAGATTTTCTAAGAAGCAAAGGAGTTTCAAGGCGGCTTCTTGTAAAGCTGAAGCGTGTTCCATTCGGGATGACCCGTGAAGGTAACACAATAAAAACCGTTGACACAGTCAGAACCGGAGACATTATAATTCTGAAGCTTGAAGACGAAAGCCTTCTTGAGCCTAATTTTACGCTGAATGTTCCGGTCGCTTATGAGGACAGCGATGTTATTGTTTTCAGCAAACCGGCAGGAATGCCTGTCCACCCGTCGGTGCGGCATCAGGGCGACACCCTTGGGAACTGCTTTGCGGCAATGTTTCCCCGGACAACATTCCGCCCTGTAAACAGACTTGACAAGGATACCTCCGGACTTTGTGCCGTGGCTAAAAACGCCCACGCGGCAAACCTTCTCAGCGGAAGCA
>JBJESH010000055.1:0-5784 GCA_051882695.1 Oscillospiraceae bacterium
TATTGTTAAATAGGTAACTAAGGAAACGCTGATTAATACTAAGAACCAATAAAAGTATAGACAAAAAATCTGCACAAAATCCATATATGCAAGATTTTGCTTGATTTTTTGTATACTTTTTAATTGGTTCTTAGTATAATAAGTTTCTGCCGTTTTTCAAAATGTCCTCAAAGTAGAAAACTCGTACATTTTTCAAAACGGCGAAATGAACGCTGTGCCTTACGACAAGGAAAAGGCTGCAGAGCTTTATGAGAAGTTTAATGTAATCCTTAACAGATAAATGGAACAGACATATTTTTTTATTGAGAGGATTTTTCTCCGATCAGTAACATATATGGTAGTAAAAATATATTTTTTATTATTTTGTAGTTAAATATAAAATAAAAGGCATCACGCTATTCCTTTTCGAATAGCGTGATGCCTTTTTATTCATAATTTTACTGTGTGCAATAAAAATGCACTTGTTAATATAGCTTTATATAAATATCTACTATATAAGCCAATTTCATCTATTACATAAAAGCTTTGGCCTGTTGAGTATACGGTGGATTCAGTTACAGCATTATAGTTAGTTTATCGTGCAAATTTGGGTGGGGAATGTACATTTATTTTTCTTTATCCGGCGATGAAGTATCCATATTTTTCGGAAGGACGAGATTGAGTATCACCGCTGTGATAAAAACTACCGCAACACAGTTTTCTGCAAATATATTGCGTATAAGCTGTGGGAATATATCAAATAATTGAGGTACCTGCGTAAATCCAAGACCAATACTGAGTGAAAGTGCAACAATGGTGATGTTCCTTTGAGTAAATCCGCATTTGCTTATCATCTGCAGACCGCTTAAAACTATCATGCCATACATCATTATGGTACAGCCACCCAAAACAGTGTCTGGAAGAGTGGCAAATATTGTTCCAAGTACAGGAAAAATACCCGAAAGTATCATTATAACGGCTCCTGTAGCAATCGTGAAACGATTTACCACTTTTGTCATTGCAACAAGTCCGACATTCTGACTGTATGATGTTATGGGCAGACATCCGAAAATGGACGAAAGACTGCTGACAAATCCGTCACAGGCAATAGAGCCTGCTGTCTCTTTGACTTCTGCTTCACGTCCCAGTCCCGATGACGCCAATGCAGAGGTGTCACCGATAGTCTCCGCGGCAGATACAAGAAAGATAAGTATTACTGAAATTATGGCATTAATATTGAATTTAGGAACACAAGGAAGTATCTGCGGCAAAGCAATAAACTTTGCTTCAAGCACAGGAGTAAAATCTACCTTGCCCATAATGATTGCGGCAATATATCCTATTGCCAGACCACACAGTACCGCAAGATTTTTATAATGTGACTTCAATATAATATTAAAAATAATACAGGACAGCAAGGTTATTGCTCCAATTATCCAGTTGAAAACGCTGCCGAAATCTTCGCTTCCGCTGCCTCCGCCGAAGGATACTGCTCCCACAGACAGAAGCGAAAAGCCGATAGCAGTTACAACGCTTGCCGCCACTATCGGAGATATTATCTTTATCCAGTATTTTGCCAGCAGACCAAGTACACCCTCCACAATTCCGCCTATGAGGACGGCACCAATTATGGTATTGTAATCATATTCAGAACCTAAAAAGCAGAATATGGAAACAAAGGTAAAGCTGATACCCATAACAATTGGCAATCCCGAGCCGACTTTCCATATGGGAAAAAGCTGTATCAATGTGCCTGTTCCTGCAATAAGCATGGCACTTTGGATAAGCGCTGCACTTTGTAAACTGTTCAAACCACAGGCATTGGCTACGATAAGTATAGGGGCGATATTTGCAACAAACATTGATAGGATATGCTGTATGCCGAAAGGTATGGCTTTTTTTAGTGGAACGCGCCCCTCAAGCCGATATATGTTATCGGCAGATACATTTGTCTGCTTCATGACATGCTCCTTTATATTCTGTGCTGCGGAATTGTACAGTTCCTGTTTTGGCATCCATACTGTCAATAATAGCCAACGATTCCAAATGATATCCCAAATTTCTTATGGTATGACCACCAAGCTGAAAGCCCTTTTCTATAACAATGCCAATGCCTTCGACAGAAGCACCTGCTGAGTTGATAATGGAAATAAGACCCTGAAGCGCACATCCGTTGGCAAGAAAATCGTCAATAATAAGTACCTTATCCTTGGATGACAGATATTTCTTTGACACAATAACATGATTTATGCGCTTGTGTGTAAATGATTCCACTTCAGCAACATAAACATCACCCTCAATATTAATGCTCTGCGTTTTTTTTGCAAATACCACAGGCACATTAAAATATCTTGCGGCAATACAAGCGATGCCAATGCCCGATGCCTCAATAGTCAGTATTTTTGTTATATTTTTCCCATCAAACCTTTTCTTGAATTCTGCCCCTATCTGTTCAAAAAGTTCTATATCCATTTGGTGATTAAGGAAACTGTCCACTTTCAGAACGTTTCCTTCCTTGACGACACCGTCTTTAAGTATTCTTTTCTCGAGAAAGTTCATAGTTTTTCCTCCCGGTAATAAAATGTGCCGCGATTAATACAATAAATTTATACTTTTTGATCATAAATGTATTTTTATTATATCATATATGGTTTAAGGTGTCAACGACGGCATTAAATATGCTATGAACTGCTGAACCTATTAGGATATTTTTGTAGATTCTTATATCGATATAAATGATAATGAATTCTGCTAAAAAAGCTGAATGTGGTATCAAATTGAACAACAAATAGCTTACGATTTTTAGGTTCTGTTTGCATTTTACAATATATGCAGATAAAATTGTATAATTCGTCATTTGGTTTTATTAATTGTTGACAATTACACGGCATAGGCTGTATAATGTTAATAATAAAATGACGAATATTCACTTCTTATGGGGTAATATTTTAATGAGAAAATTGATAATTTTTCGATTATAGGGATGATAAAATGTTTGATATAGGGTATGTGCTGGACGGACGATATGAAATAAATGAAATTCTTGGCTCAGGCGGCGGAGGGGTTGTTTACAAGGCATATCAGAAAAGTGTAGGAAGATATGTTGCTATTAAACTTATAAAGGAAAACATATGCAAATCAATTGACATACATGGTGAAGCAGATGTACTTAAAAAGCTTAAACACAACTATATACCTGCTGTATATGATTTTATTATCGAAAACGATAACATATATACTGTTATGGAGTTCGTTGAAGGGAAAACTCTGGAAACAATTCTTAAGGGAAAACACAAGCTTACTCAAAAACAGATTATCAAATATGCACGTCAGCTATGTGAAGTTACAGAGTATCTTCACTCTCAGAATCCACCTATAATCCATAGTGATATAAAGCCTGCTAATATTATAATTACTCCTAATGACGACATCTGTTTGATCGACTATAATATTTCACTTGCTCTTACAGGCGAGCAGTATGCAATAGGGGTAAGTGCGGGTTATTCTGCGCCTGAACAGTACGGTATAAAAAAACAGATGCCCCCAAATCAGGAAACTGTTATAGATTGTGTTGATGATGAAACATTGTATACGACAATAGATACTGAATATACTGTTGCGACAAAGGCGCTTACTCCTGAAAAAGTGTTAACGGAAACACTGTATACTCAGGCTGCGATTCATAATGTGCAGTTTAATGCTTCCCGTATTGATACTCGTGTTGATATTTACTCAATCGGTGCTACGCTTTATCATCTCATAACGGGTGAAAAGCCCGCTGTTTCATATGAAGCTGTTGCGCCGATTGATGCTATAAAGCAGAATATAAGTGAGAGCTTAGCTGCCATTGTAAATAAGGCAATAGCAAAAAATCCTTCAGACCGTTTCAAGTCAGCCTCTCAGATGTACAAAGCACTTATAAATTTGCACAAGTCAGATCGCAATTATAAGCTGCTTGTTGTAAAACAGGAAATTACTGTTATAACTTTAATAGTGTTTATGACTGCTGCGGTAATGGTATCTTTTCTGGGATACCAAAAGATTAATAACGAGTTTGCGGAAAAATATGATAATTACATGATTCAAATGGACAATAAATCATCGGATGAAATGCAGCACATATATAATAACGCAATCAGAATATTTCCGCTTCGTGCGGAAGCATATGAAAAAATGGCTTTTGCACTTTACAATGAGCAGAAATATAATGAGGTTTGCGAATTATTAAATGGTATCGAAAAGGAAAATCTGTTTGAAGGCAATCAAAATGCACCGTATGCTGCCGATAAAATGTATTATTTGATGGGAAGCAGTTATTTTGAATTGGAGGATTACCGTTCATCAGCAGAAGCATTTAATAAGGCAGTCCTTATAAACACAACGGAAGCTTTATATTACAGAGATTATGCTGTTTCGCTGGCACGATGCGGTGACACTTCAAAAGCAGAAGATATTCTTGAGCATGCCAAAATAACAGGTTTGTCAGATGATGGCATTGCATATGCGCAGGGGGAAATTTTATTTTCATTAGGTAAGTATAATGAAAGCATAAAATCTTTTCAAAGCTGTATCGCGGATAGTACAGATGACGATCTGATATATCGCGCTTATATTATTTGTGGCAGAGCATATGCGGAAGCATACGCCGAGGAAAGCGTTACTGCCGACGACCGTATAAAATTTCTTACCTATGCGGTAAATTCAGCAGAGCTTGAAAAAGCTATGCCGTTATATGAAATGCTTTCTCAGGCATATATTGACGCAGGGAAAACAACAGATAATTCGGAATATTATATTAATGCGGTAGCTACGATAGAAAAAATGAATTCATTCGGTTGGAGAAATTACAATTCGGATAACAATCTGATTATTTTATATCAGAAAACAGGTGATCTTGTATCTGCAAAGAAGCTTGCAGAAGAAATGTTCAGCGTTTACGGGGAGGATTACAATATATATAAACGCCTTGCTTTTGTTGAAGCCGAGATTCAGAATAAACAGGAAAACAGCAACCGAGATTATTCCACATTTTTAAATTATTACAACAAAGCCGTACAGCTTTGCAGCGATGATTCTGATATGGAAATGCTTTTGCTTGATGATATTTTAGGTCAGCTTAAAAAGGGAAACTGGCTTTAAGGGAGGTCATGGATATGAATTTTACGATGGGGGAATTAATGATGTACGGCGGCATGGCTGCGTTTGCGGTATTGCTTATCGTATTTGTGATTTTAATGTTTGCATTTAAAGCGCAGCGTCAGAAAATGATAAACAAAATTGAAAAAGAAATCGGTGAAGATGAAAATGCGTAACAGCATTTCACACCGGAAGTTCTGCATTTTGTCAGTTTTATAACACATTAATTGCAAATATGAGTATAATCAGGTTATTGGATAACATAGTTTTATGTTTAAATATTTTATAAGGGGGAAATAAAATGAAACAGAAAACAAGAATAATAATCTACATAGCAATAGCAGTCACAGTGCTTGCATTAGGAATACTTGCGGTGCTTTCGGCATCAAAGGGTGCAGCAGAAAGTGTGGATAAGCATATTGACCTTGGTAACAAATATCTGCTGGAACTTTCCTATGACAAGGCTGTGATAGAGTTCAACAAGGCTATTGAGATAGAGCCGAAAAACGCTGACGCATATATCGGACTTGCTGAGGCTTATATCGGTTTAGGCGATGAAGATAAGGCTCGCGAGGTGTTTGAACTCGGTTATGAAAGGACAGGTGATGAACGGATTAAGGAGATGCTGGATGAGTTGTTAGGCGTGACAGAGGAGGAATCGACCGTTAC
>JBJESH010000056.1:0-5723 GCA_051882695.1 Oscillospiraceae bacterium
TTCAGCATATCAAGCAGCGCCTTGTTTTCCTCCATTGCTCCCGATGAAAACTGTGGCATAATGCTGCGGTAATCATCATCCGAAAATTTGCTTTCCGAGTTATATCTGCCGCTTAAAAGTCCGTTAGCCATAGGACTAAACGCAACAAATCCGATATTAAGCTCCTCCAGCACGGGAAACAGCCGCTCATAATCACGGTACATCATAGAATACCGATTTTGAATAGCAGTCACAGGACACACCGCATTTGCCCGGCGCAGATATTCCTCGTCCGCTTCGGATATGCCCCAGTGAGTTATTTTACCCTCTTTTATCAAGTCGGACATCACTCCTGCAACCTCTTCGGCAGATATATTTTTATCAATTCTGTGCTGATAATACAGGTCAATATGGTCTGTTTTAAGACGGCGCAGACTGCTTTCCACCGATCTCCGTATAGTTTCGGGACGGCTGTCCGTAATGATAGTTCTGCCTTCATGCCGAACACCGAATTTTGTGGCTATCTGCACATCATTTCTGCGAGCCGCAAGCGCTTCGCCCACAAGCTCCTCGTTATAGGAAATGCTTCCGTCGGGATTTGTTCCGATGTAACATTCGGCAGTATCAAAAAAGGTGTAGCCGATTTCAAAAGCATATTTAATTGCCAATATTGCTTCGCTTTTTTCGGTGGGTGCACCGTAAGCGTGGGAAAATCCCATACAGCCTAAACCCACTGCTGACACGGACAGATCTTTTCCAAGTATTCTCTTTTCCATAGCACAACTCCGTTATATTTTTTTGCCCATTTCATACGCCTGTCCAAATGCAGCCGTATTTCTTATCTCGCCCTTTTCATAAACGCCTTTGCCGTATATAACGCCCTTTTTAACAGAACCGCTCAGACAGGCGGCAAGTCCACGCATACATTCAAGAGTGCAGTCCATGACCGTTTCGCTGTCCTCTGCGGCGGTCATTATGTAGTAAAACTCCTTGTTTTTCAGCTTTGTCCATTGTGCGACTGTGCGGTCAATTACCGCTTTGAGCTGTGCGTCAATGGAATAAAAATACACGGGACTTGCAAGAACGATAACGTCCGCTAAGTGCATTTTTTCAAGTATCTCCGCCATATCGTCCTTTACTACGCATATGCCGTCCTTTTTGCAGGCATAGCAGGCTTTACAGTAACCGATATTTTTCTCCGCAACACGGATTTTCCTCACTTGATTGCCGCTTTCTTCTGCACCTCTCATAAACTCATCACACAGCAGGTCGGAATTGCCGCCTTTTCTGGGACTTCCCGATAATATCAAAACTTTTTTGCTCATTAAAATCAAGTCCTTTCAAATATATTACTCAAAAATTTATCATAGCTTTCTATCCAACCGCCCTGATTGCCAAATCCGTGGGGCATACCGTCAAGGCAAAGCCGTTTAACGGTAACTCCCGCTTTCTCGACAGCATCGGCGTTTGCAAGGAACTGCTCATAAAACGGGTCTCTCGTTCCGTAGCAGTAGAATGTGGGCGGAAGCTCACCACTTTTAAGAAGCTCAACGTCCGTTGTGCCGAAGCTTAAACGTCCGTAAAAGGAATAAATCATTCCGCAGGCGGCTGCGTCCGCTGAAATTTTATCAAGCTCATCGGGGATATAGTTTTCGTCAAGAGAAGTACCGTTTACCTGTCCGTCAAAATTCAAAAGCATTTCGCCGCTGAGAATACCTCCTGCGGAAAAACCCATTACGGCAATATCTTCTTCGTCAATGCCGTATATATCAGCATTTTTTCGAACAAATCTCACCGCTCTTGCTAGGTCTAATGCACCCTCCTGCTGTGTGTATGGACGAAGCCTGTAATCAACAACAAAGCTTTGATAACCAAGTGCCGACAAGTCCTCCGCTACGGGAGTACCTTCGTTGCTGTTGCTTCTGTACTGAAAAGCTCCTCCTGCGCATATAAGTACCGCTCCCTTTATTTTTGTTCCCTCGGTAACGGGGTAGCTTGTGATATAGGGACGAAAATCGGGGTCATCAAAATAATTTCCGTTGTTCACCGTATATTCCGTCTGTGCAGGAGCATTTCCCTCTTCCCAGAGATATAGGGTCTGGCTGTTATGAGGGTCTGCCGCTGCAGTAAGCACCGTTTCTCCGTTTCCGACGGGACTTTCGGCGGCAGTTATTCCAAGACTTTCAGCCCATTGTGTAACAGTCTGCTCACTGCTTGCAACATCATTTCTTGAAAGGATAAGGGCGTTATCGCTCATAAGCGCACCGGGCTGCATTTCGGATATTGTCCGTATGGTCTGTGAAGCTCCGCTGCCGCCGTGGGTAATAAAGGGAATTATATTTTTGGCGCCGAAGTCGTATTCTTCAAGGAATGTATAGACAGGCTGCGGCATATCTCCCCACCAGTTGGGGAAACCTAAAAAAACATAATCATACCGTGAAATATCCTCAACATGGCTTGACAGCTCGGGACGGGCATTATCTTTCTGCTCTTCCAATGCAAAATCCACCAGCTTATCGTGCTCCAAAGGATAATCCTGCACAGTTTCTATACGGAACAGGTCACCGCCCACCGTCTGCCCGATAAGCCTTGCCACATATTCGGTATTGCCCAGCTTTTCGCTGTCCTTTACCACAACGCTTGCGCCTGCAACGGCGTCGACTCCTTTAAGGTCAATATCTTCGGGAACGGAAAAATACGCAATAAGGATATTTGAGCTGCCGCTTGACTGTTCGGAAGACAGTACGCTCTGTGCGGTCTGCACCGGCGTACTCGACGTATTAGTCCGATTCGCACTATCCGTATTTCCGCAAGCAGATAAGGTCATACCCACAGAGAGCGCCGTTATCCATGATAATATCTTGCTGTATTTCATTGCCGCCTCCTATTTAACCAAGCCGTTTTCCGAAAGATAGCTGTCAATAGCCGATGTATTGCCTGCACTTGCAAACAGTCCATCGTGAACATTTCCGTTTCCTGCACAACGGCGTACAAAATCCATTGAGTTTTCAAACTGTTCCTCGTCCATTGAAGCAGACTGTGTAAACGGATAAATCTCAACATTTTTCAGGTCATAGCTTTCAAGAAATGTTCCGATTATCATAGGCGCAGTATGCCACCATATGGGATAACCGATAATTACTGTATCGTATTCGTCAATATTTTCGGGCAGATCTTTTATTTCGGGACGCATATCGCCGTCACGCTCGGCAAGGGCAACCTCGGTACATTCGGTGTAATCTTCGGGATAAGGCGTTTTCGGGATTATTTCAAAAATATCGCCGCCAGTCTGCTTTGCAATATACTCCGCCATTTCACGGGTATTTCCCGACCAGGAAAAATATGCTACAAGAGTTTTCCCCTCCTGCTTTTCGGAAACATCGGGAGCATCATTATTTGCCGAGCATGCCGAAAATGAGAACATCATCATTAACGACAAAAGAACCGAAGTAAGCTTACTTATAATCATTTCATCAACCTCCGTTATTAATCAATAGCAAGCCTTGAAAATATCAAGAATTTCCCTCGAATTAAGTACCTTGTAAGCGGTAGGAACGCATACGCAGGAATCGGCAATGACTTTCAGATCGGTGCTTTCAGTTACGCCTATCTCACGAAGCGTTGTGGGAAGTCCGACTTCCTTTATGAAGGCTGCCAGAGCTTCAACGCCCTCTTTTGCAAGTTGAATCTCGCTTTTTCCCTCTGCGGATATTCCCCAAACATTGACCGCAAAGCGTGCAAATTTATTCTTTCCCGCTGCGAATATATGACGGTAATACTCGGGGTGAAGCACAGCAAGCCCCTCGCCGTGATTGCAGTCGGTATATGCGCCAAGCTGGTGTTCCATCATATGGCACTCAAAATCGGTTTTCTTGCCAAGCTTGATGATGCGGTTTTCTGCCATAGTAGCTTCCCACATAAGATTGCTTCTTGCTGTGTAATCCTCGGGGTCTTTGACCGCAGTTCGCAGGTCACGGATAACTCCACGCATAAGCGCTTCGGCAATATCATCGGAAACATTCTGCTCATCGGGTACGCTGAAATATATCTCCATTATGTGAGAAAGGGTATCGAATGCTCCCGATACCATCTGCCGCTTAGGAACACTGTATGTATAGGTCGGGTCGAGAAGTGTCAGCACGGGATTGCATTTTGGATAATCTCTGCCCGTCTTGATTTTCAGCTCCTCATTGGTAATGACCGCACCGCCGTTCATCTCGCTGCCTGTTCCCGAAGCAGTTACCACAACACAGAGCGGTACAGGCTCAAATCCGATAATACCGGGTTTTGCCCAGAAGTCGCTCCAAACGTCACCGTCATATTTTGCCGCCAGAGAAACCGCCTTACAGCAGTCCATTACACTGCCGCCGCCCACTGCTATTATCAGGTCAATATCATTATCCTTTGCAAGTGCCGCTCCCTCAAGCACCTTGCTGTATGTGGGATTTGGCATTATTCCCGAAAACTCGGTAACAGTCTTGCCGCACTCGCAGAGAATGGCAGTTATCTCATCGTAAACCCCGTTCTTTTTTATCGAGCCGCCGCCATAGGCAAGCATTACATTTTTGCCGTAATTTTTTAAGAAACAGGGCAGATACTCCTTAACACAGCCTTTGCCGAAAATGGTCTTTGTCTTGTTTTCAAAAATAAAATTGTTCATCTGTATTTCCTCCGTTGAAAATATTTTATATTTCTCATTGATTATATTATAAAAAAATCGAGACCTCTTGTGAAGTCTCGATTAGTTATTCAGTATATACCTAAAGGTAATAACTTATTCAATAACGTTTTTTACCGCCGCAAGAAAATTTCGCACCGTTTTTGAGGGTTTAGGCGAATAAAGCAGACCGTATGGAATGGAGTATTTCCAATCCACGGGGATTATTCTGAGAAGTGGGTGGATGCTTGCCCAGCTCTCCACAGCCATAAGAATATCACTGCTGCTTTCACAGCGGTTGAAAATTTCAACGTTATAAAAATCAAAATCGGTAATATGAATTTCGGGGTGATCTGTCCACAGATCGTCACGGAGCTTGTCAACATAATTGCTCCAGCCCCTGTGCATAAGCAGGAGATTTTCTCCGTACAGATCGGTGACATCAAGCTTTATTTTGTCCGCCAGATGATGATTTACCGAAACAGCACAGCATATGGGCAGCTTTGTGAGTTCAAGTCCCCTGCATTTGCGGAGGTCAAGCATTGTTTCATCGAAGATACCTGCCACAATGTCTATATTCTGTCCCAGATTTCCAAGTATCTCCCGTGCATTTTCGGGTGTATTCTCAAAAGGGATAAGCTGAAATTTTATGTTCGGACAATGTTCGTGTATCTTCGGCCACAGCTCCACAAGTATCTGCGGAGGAGTCATAGGAGATGTGCCGATGCGGATAACGTTAGTATCCTCCTGTGCGGCATTTTTGGCTCTTATTGCAGCCTCGCCGCAGAATCGGATAATATATTTTGCATCACGATACAGAGATTTTCCAGATTCGGTAAGAATAAGCCCTCTGTGATTTCGGATAAACAGCTTAACGCCGAGAGATGCTTCAAGAAGATTTATCTGCTTTATTACTGCGGAGGGTGTTATGTACATTTCCTCTGCGGCTTTATTGAAGCTGCCTGCATCGGCGGCGCATATAAAAGTATCAAGCTGGTGATTGTACATAATGTTTCCTTTCAGCAAATGCTTCCCGTATCATCTGATAAAATTTGTCCGCTGAAACGGCTCTTTTTCGGGCAGACCG
>JBJESH010000057.1:0-5713 GCA_051882695.1 Oscillospiraceae bacterium
AACCATTTTCGACGGGTCGAATGCCTGAGTTCTGATACCCTCGCCGTCCTCCACGAAAACACGGTTGCGGCTGTTTTCGCTTCTGCCCATGATAAAGTAAGCGGTAACTGCCTTTTTGCCGTCGGCGGACTTGCCGATCATAATTCCTCTGCCGTGGTACTCCAAGCTGTTAAGCTCGTCTGCGATTGTTTTTGTTATCATTTTTATTCCTCCCTGATTTTATTTTCGTAATAATACATTCTAATCATATTTCCGTCGTTTTCTTCAACCATGCTGTAAAATTTCCAGCCGCATTTTTCGTAAAAGCTGTCGTGTGTGGTAATAAGATAAGCCGGATTTATACCGCACTGTGCAAGGTCATCAGTTGCTCTGTCAAGCAGCTTTTTAGCAAGTCCATGTCTGCGGTACGCTTCTTCAACATAAACGGCGCATATATTTGGTGTAAGGTCTGGACGCTTGTGAAAATCATTTTCTATAACGCCTAAACCTGCGATAATTTTGTTTTCGCCGTTCAAAACCACATACCACGCAGGTACGGCTTTTTCACCCATAGCCTCATTCATACTGTCAATGTAGGTCTGCGCAGGGATATTCCATTTGCTGCTGAACCATTCGGCAGCTTCTGTAATAAGCTCGGGACGGTCACGCAGTAAAATTATTTCGTATGAAGAATTTACTTCGTTATTCATTAACGATAGTCCTGCCGTTTTCTACCCGTATCTTATCCTGACAGAACAGTGATACTGCCTTGGGCAGAATTTTCCACTCCACGTTTTCCATGACTCTTCGCTGGAGAATTTCGGGAGTATCGCCGTTAAGCACGGGAACGGTATCCTGCAAAATAATGGGTCCTCCGTCACATACCTCGGTAACAAAATGCACTGTTGCGCCCGTTACCTTAACGCCCTTTTCAAGCACAGCTTCGTGAACGTGAAGTCCGTAAAAGCCCTTGCCGCAGAAAGACGGTATAAGCGCAGGGTGGACATTCATCATCTTGTTTGGATAAGCACGGCATAATGTTTCATCCAGAATAGTCATAAAGCCTGCATATACAACAAGGTCTGCCTTTTCCTCGTTGAGAGCCGCAAGCATAGCCTTGCTGTATTCGTGAACGTCGGCATAGTCCTTCCGAACTAGCACACGGGTCGCAATGCCGTTCTGCTTTGCTCTTTCCAGAGCGAAAGCGTCAGCCTTTGAGGAGATCACGCAGGTTATCTTTCCGCCCTTGATGTCGCCTCGTTTTTCGGCGTCGATAAGAGCCTGCAAATTAGTTCCTCCGCCGGAAACAAGTACAACTATATTCTTCATTTTAACACCTCCGTTTAAAAAATCAAGGCTGCAAATCAGTTTACAGCCTTAATTTGTTTAGCAGATAATTACACCCTCGTCGCTGTCAACAAGCTCGCCGAGAACATAAGCTTCCTCGCCTGCTGCCTTGATAGCTGCGATAGCCTTGTCTGCATCGTTCTTATCGACTACAACGCACATTCCGACGCCCATGTTGAAGGTATTGAACATATCACGCTCTGGAATTTTGCCCGTCTTTGCGATAAGGTCGAAAATAGGAAGTACCTGAACGTCTGCTCTTGCGATCTTTGCGGAAAGTCCGTCGGGCAGAGAACGGGGAATGTTCTCATAGAAGCCGCCGCCTGTGATATGGCTGATGGACTTTACCTTTACTGCGTCAAGAAGAGACATTACAGCCTTAACGTAAATTCTTGTAGGTGTAAGCAGACATTCGCCGAGGGTCATTCCAAGGTCGGACTGGTGTCTTGCAAGGTTCTGCTCGTTAACGGTAAATACTTTTCTTACGAGAGAAAAGCCGTTTGAATGCACACCGCTGGACTTGATAGCGATCATAACGTCGCCGGCTTTCTGAGTCGATGGGTCGAGGATTTTATCCTTATCGACAACTCCCACGGAGAAGCCTGCAAGGTCGTACTCGTCATCGGGCATAAGGCCGGGATGCTCTGCGGTTTCGCCGCCGATAAGTGCGCATTCTGCCTGAACGCAGCCTTCCGCAACGCCCGAAACGATCTCTGCAATTTTTTCGGGAATGTTTCTTCCGCAGGCGATATAGTCAAGGAAGAACTGTGGCTTTGCGCCGCAGCAGATAATATCGTTTACGCACATTGCAACGCAGTCTATTCCGACGGTGTTGTGCCTGTCCATGATAAATGCGATCTTGATCTTTGTGCCTACGCCGTCTGTACCCGATACAAGAACAGGCTTTTTGATACCTGTCATATCAAGCTCGAACAGACCTCCGAAGCCGCCGATGCCTGAAAGTACGCCGTTTGTCATAGTGCGGGCAACGTGTGCTTTCATAAGCTCAACTGCCTTATAGCCGGCTGTTACGTCAACTCCGGCTTCCTTATAGCTTTCAGAAAAACTTTTCATATCATTTTTGTGCCCCCTTGGGAGACACCTCTCCTTTCATAATGTCTCAATTCTGGATCTTGAACTCAAATTTATCCTTAGGCATTTCCTTGGGAACTGCACACGGATAATTTCCCGTAAAGCAAGCGTCGCAGAATGTGCATTTCGCTTCGCTTCCGGCAATTTTATTAACGCCCTCCACGCTGAGATAGCCCAGAGTATCTGCGCCGATCTCCTTTGTTATTTCGTCTATGGACATTTTGCAGGCGATAAGGTTTTCCTTGCTGTCGATATCCGTTCCGAAAAAGCACGGATTGGTGAACGGAGGGCAGGAAATTCTTACATGGATCTCCTTTGCGCCTGCTTCACGGATAAGGTTTACGATACGCTTTGAGGTAGTACCTCGGACGATGCTGTCGTCAACGAGAATAACTCTCTTGCCTTCTACCGTATCTCTTACCACGTTAAGCTTTATCTTTACGGAATTGGTTCTTTCCGCCTGATTCGGCTGGATAAAGGTCCTTCCCACATAGCGGTTCTTGATAAATCCGACTCCGTAGGGTATTCCCGACGCTCTTGAAAGTCCCAAAGCTGCGTCAAGACCGCTGTCGGGCACTCCGATAACAACATCGGCGTCAACGGGGTGTTCTTTCCACAAAAACTCTCCTGCACGGAGTCTTGCTCTGTGTACACTTGCGCCCTCAATAACCGAATCCGGACGCGCAAAATAAACGTACTCAAAAACGCACATGGCGCTTTTTTCTTTTCCGCAGTATGTTTTTATTGAACGGACTCCGTCCTCGTCTATAACGATTATTTCGCCGGGGAGAAGGTCACGGACAAATTCCGCTCCGATGCTGTCAAAAGCGCAGGTTTCCGAGGAAACCGCATAAGTACCGTCTCCGAGCTTTCCGAGGGAAAGAGGACGGAAGCCGAAGGGGTCTCTTACGGCAATAAGCTTTTTCGGTGACATAACCACAAGTGAAAATGCTCCTTTGAGACGTCCCACTGCCTTTTCGACTGCTTCTTCAATGGAAGCGCAGACAAGGCGCTGCTCGGTTATTGCATAGGAAACGACCTCGGTATCGTTTGTGCTGTGGAATATTGCTCCTTTAAGCTCATATTCCTCACGAAGCTCTCTTGCGTTTACAAGGTTGCCGTTGTGGGCGATAGCCATAGGTCCTTTTATATGACGTACGACCAGCGGCTGTGCATTTGAACGGTTTGAGTTGCCTGTTGTCGAATAGCGGACATGTCCTATCGCGATATTTCCTTTGCCGAGTTTTGCAAGGGTATCTTTGTCAAAAACCTCATGAACAAGTCCCAAGTCCTTATGATGGGTAAATACGCCCCTGTCGTTTACGACAATGCCGCAGGATTCCTGCCCTCTGTGCTGAAGAGCATACAAACCAAGGTATGTCTGCATTGCAACGTCAATGGTATCATTGCTGTAAACCGCAAAGACACCGCATTCCTCATGAATACCGTTAAACAAAAGAATCAACCCTTTCCGTTCCAGCAATAGCTGCAAAGTTTACAACCCGGAAGTCCGACAGCTTTAATTGTCCCTTCAAGCGATTGAAATTCAAGAGATGTCAGTTTAAGACGCGAGCATATTTCGGCTCTCAGCTTTTTGCCGCGTTCGGTTTTGGTGTCGCTGTATTCTTCGATATATTTTACACCCTCTTCGCCCTCAAGCTCGTCAATTATTTTACGGGCGATAAGGTCAAGCTCTGAGGTGCTTCTGGAGAAATTAAGGTACTTACAGCCGTACATTATCGGCGGACAGGCGGAACGCATATGGACTTCCTTTGCGCCGTTTGCATAAAGGAACTCGACTGTTTCACGCATCTGAGTTCCGCGGACGATACTGTCGTCAACGAAAAGCAGTTTCTTGCCGTCGATAAGCTCATGCACGGGAATAAGCTTCATTTTTGCGACCTGATTTCTCATTGTCTGGCTTTGAGGCATAAAGCTTCTGGGCCATGTGGGGGTATACTTTATGAATGGTCTTGCAAATGGGATACCGCTTCTGTTTGCATAGCCTATCGCATGGGGTACTCCCGAATCGGGAACACCGCAGACGTAGTCAACGTCGGGAAGAGTACCGTTTTTAATGTCCGCCTCAGCCATTATTTCGCCGTTGCGGGTCCTCATTGTTTCAACGGTAACGCCTTCATAGATAGAATTGGGGTAGCCGTAATAAGTCCAGAGGAAGGTACAGATCTTCATATCATCCGTACCCTTGTCAAGTACCTCGCAGCGGTCGGGAGTAAGCCTTACTATCTCGCCAGGAAGAAGCTCACGATAGGTTTCATAGCCAAGCTTCTGGAAAGCGAACGACTCAAACGAGCAGCAGAAGCCGTCATCACGTTTTCCTATTATAATAGGAAGTCTGCCGTGCTTGTCCCTGGCGGCAATGATGCTGTCCTCTGTCAGAATGAGCAAAGACATTGTTCCGTCAATTTTTTCCTGAGCATACTTGATACCTTCTGTAAAGGAGTCCTTCTGAGAGATAAGCGCTCCGATAAGCGAGCTGGAATTTACCTTTCCGCTGCTCATAGCTTCAAAGCTTGCGAAGCAGTTGTCCACAAATTCGTTTCTCAGCTGTTCCGCATTGTTTATTATACCGATATTGCATACAGCGTAAACTCCCATCTTTGAGCGCAGAAGTATAGGCTGAGGGTCGGTATCGCTGATACAGCCGATGCAAAGATTGCCGTGCATCGAGTCGATATCGCTTTCAAATTTGGTTCTGAAAGGCGAATTTTCAATGCTGTGAATGCTTCTCTGGAAGCCGTACTCGGGGGAATATGCAGTCATTCCTCCGCGCCTTGTGCCGAGGTGTGAATGATAGTCGGTGCCGAAAAAAACGTCGCTTATGCAGTCGTTCTTAGACGCTGCTCCAAAAAATCCACCCATAATATTTCTCCAAAATCAATGTGAAAAATTATTTTTACGGAATTATTCTCCGAAAATGCGCTTCATCATTTCCTGATAAGCTTCTTCTACGCCGCCCATGTCTCTGCGGAAGCGGTCCTTGTCAAGCTTTTCGTGAGTTGTGCTGTCCCAGAAGCGGCAGGTGTCGGGAGAAATCTCGTCAGCGAGAAGAATCTGACCATGGAATCTGCCAAACTCTATCTTAAAGTCGATAAGGTCGATATTGTGCTCCTTGAAGAACTTGAGCATAAAGTCGTTTACGGCAAAAGCATACTTGGAAATAGTGTCGATCTCTTCCTGAGTAGCAAGGCCCAGACCGAGAGCGTAGTAGCTGTTGATAAAGGGATCGCCCAGATCGTCGTTCTTGTAGCTGAACTCAAGAGTAGGCTGCTTG